>CACXDR010000302.1 GCA_902766415.1 uncultured Lachnospiraceae bacterium | reverse complement strand
GGCCACCAGGACGTCATTTCCCTTCTTCCGCTCTTCGGCTGCTTCCTTGAGGACGCCGGAAAGCGCTTCCCTGCCGAGCTTCTTGTCAAACAGGAACGCTTTCTTGCTCCGCTGCCCGGGTACCTTGAAGTCCTGGTCCATCAGGATCGTGATGATCCGCTCGAAGCCGATGGAGAAACCGCAGGCCGGCGTTTCCTGGCCGGTGAACTTCCCGATCATCCTGTCGTAACGGCCGCCCCCGGCGACGCTCCCGCCGAAGCCTTCCATGGACACTTCGAAAATAGTTCCGGTGTAGTATCCCATCCCGCGCACCAGTGTGGGATCAAAGGCCAGGGTAAAGCCGCCTTCGGAGATCTCCGCGACACTGTCCATGATATCCGCGAGGTTCTCCGCAGCGCCGTCCGGAAGAAATCCCGCAAGCGTTTCAGAAAGGCTCCTGACCGCCGCCGCATCATTTCCCAGTGCCTTCAGAAGTGCAAGGTACTTCTCCGCGGACTCTCCTGCGTATCCGTTCTCCGTAAGCTCCTTCTTTACGCCGTCCTCACCGATCTTATCCATCTTGTCCAGCGTGATCAGCACGGAATCCGCAGCCTCCTCCGGGAAGCCCGCCCAGCTGACCAGGGCCTTCAGGATCCGGCGGTCGTTCACCCGCACGGTGAATGCATTGTCCGGGCAGATCCTCTTAAGTGCGGTCGTCGTCGCCAGGATCAGTTCGATCTCCGCAAGGTTTGTTCCCTCACCCAGGATATCGATATCGCACTGTGTGAACTGCCGGAAACGGCCCTTCTGCGGACGGTCCGCCCGCCAGACGGAACCGATCTGCAGCGCCTTGAACGGCTGCGGGAGCACTGCCTGGTTGTTCGCGTAATAGCGGGTCAGAGGCAGCGTCAGGTCGTAGCGCAGGCCGCTGTCCACGAGATCCGCTTCCGTCTCCGCAGTCTTCAGGTCCAGCTTCTCGCCGCGCTTCAGGATCTTGAAGATCAGCTTCTCATTGTCCCCGCCCTGCTTGCTGAGTAAGTTCTCGATATGCTCCGCTGCGGGCGTCTCCATCGGCGTGTAGCCGAAGCTCCGGTAAGTGTCCTTAATGATCCCGATCAGGTAGTCCCGAAGGAGCATCTCCTCGGGAAGGATGTCCTTCATTCCCGTGACGGGTTTCTTCTTCATCGCCATATCTTTCGTTCTCTCCTGGTCAAAATCCTGTATCTTAACTATTTTATAGTGCGCACAGGAATTTGCAAGGGAAATCGTGAACAAAAAAGAGCCGTTCCCGGCCCTTTTACGTATGCTCAGTCCCCGCCTTCCACTTCCGGCATCAGTTCCTCCGCCATGACCTCCAGTATCCGCTCCAGCAGCCGGATCTCCTCCGGGCTGAACCGCTTCTGGATCCGCTCCATCACAAGGTCCACATACTGGTCGCTGATATTGTAGTAGTGAAGGTACTTCTCCGTGACCTCCAGATAATATTCCCTGCGGTCCTCTTCAGACCGGACGCGCCTGAGATAGCCCTTCTTCACAAGACTGTTGATCTTGTAGGCAGCGTTGGGGGAGGAAATGTTGGTGATGCGGGCGAATTCCGCCACGGTGGGCCGCTTCAGCGCATAAATGATCTCCATGCAGAAGGTCTCGACCGTCGTGAGCGTCGCTTCCCTCATTTCGAACCCGCGGAACACCTTCTCATAGAAATGCAGCTTGAATTTTTTGTACACTCTTCTGAATGCTTCCTGAAGCATCTCCTGCTCCTTTCCGCAGCATCCTGCGGCATCCCCGATCCTTATATTTCCGCCGCTTCCTGCACGTCCGCGGCTTCTTACGTGCCGGCGGCTCCTTGCACGCCGCAGCTTCTCACGTGCCGGCGGCTTCTCATGCATCCGCAGCTTCTCAGGCGTCCGCGGCTTCCTGCGCGTCTGCCAGCGCGAACATGAGCTCCGCGGTCACGGCGGTCTCTCCGTCTACTGTCGCGGTCGCCCTGCCGGTCCCGACAGGTCCTTTGACCGCAGTGATCTCGCATTTAAGCTCCAGCACATCGCCCGGCACGACCTGCCGCCGGAACCTCGCCGACTTCACGCCGCCGAACAGCGCGATCTTCCCCTTGTTCTCCTCCTTAATGAGGATGGCGACCGCCGCTGTCTGGGCCAGCGCTTCCAGGATCAGCACGCCCGGCATCAGTTTCTTTCCGGGGAAATGTCCCTGGAAGAAGGGTTCATCCGCTGTGACGCATTTTCTTCCCGTCACCGATTTTCCGGGCTCCAGTTCCGTGATCCGGTCCACCAGGAGAAACGGATACCTGTGGGGAAGGATCTTCTGGATCTCATCGCTGTCAAGCTGCATATGGAACTCCTTTCTGAATCATACCATTTCTGACATCCCGTGTCACATTCCGGAATAGTCCGACAGCTCATGCCCTGGATGATGACTCCAGGATTCTGCCTCGGATTCCGGCATCCGGGATCCCGGCTCCTGCTGATCTCCCGCCGTCAGACCTTGCGGAAAATGAGGGACGCGTTGTGCCCGCCGAATCCGAGCGAGTTGGACATGGCAGTCCTTATGTCCGCTTTTCTCGCTTCATTCGGGACGATATCGAGATCGCAGGCTTCATCCGGAACCTTGTAGTTGATCGTAGGCGGCACGATGCCTTCCTTGAGGCTCATGGCCGTAAAGATGGCTTCGACCGCGCCTGCTGCGCCGAGAAGGTGCCCGGTCATGGATTTGGTGGAGCTCATCATGAGATGATCCGCCGCTTCCCCGAAGGCGAGCCGCACTGCCTTGGTCTCCGAAGAGTCGTTCAGCTGCGTGGAAGTGCCGTGGGCATTGATGTAGTCCACTTCCTCCGGCCCGACGCCCGCTTCTTTCATGGCGTTCCGCATGCACGCGGCCGCCATGCTGCCGGACGGATCAGGCGCTGTGATGTGGTAAGCATCGCAGGATACGCCGTACCCGGTCACCTCGCAGTAGATCTTCGCGCCGCGCTTCACCGCGTGCTCATATTCCTCCAGGACCAGGATGCCGGCGCCCTCTCCCAGCACAAAACCGCTCCGCTCCTTGTCGAAGGGAATGGAAGCACGGGAGGGATCGTCCGTCGTGGTGACCGCCTTCATGGACGCGAAGCCGCCGATCCCCATGGGGGTACAGGCCGCTTCCGCCCCGCCGCACAGCATGACGTCGTGGTATCCGTCCTTGATCTGCCGGAAGGCATCGCCGACAGCGTTGGTCCCGCCGGCACAGGCAGTCACGACCGAACTGCACAGGCCGTGGAACCCGAAACGGATCGCCGCCTGACCCGCCGCCATGTTGACGATGGTGATCGGGATAAAGTGCGGGGAAACCCGGTCAAAGCCCTTCTGGAGCCCCCGCTCGGCATTTGCCTGAAAGGTCCCGATGCCGCCGATCCCGCTGGAAATGATGACGCCGAGCCGTTCCGTATCCGGTTCTTCCTCCGCCTTGATCCCCGCGTCCTTTACGGCTTCCTCCGCCGCATAGAGCGCATAGACCGTGTAAAGATCCATTTTCCGGAGATCCGCAGGCTTAAACAGGGTCTCCGGATGAAACTCCTTCACCTCCGCCGCCACCTTGACGGAAAAGTTTTCTGTATTGAAGCGGGTAATGGGAGCGATGCCCGAAACACCCTGCTTCACTGCCTCCCATGCTTCCGGCACGGAATTGCCGACAGGCGTCACCGCGCCCATCCCTGTGATCACGACCCGTCTCATATCGTCATGCCTCCATCCACGCAAAGCACCTGTCCGGTGATATAAGAACCGCCTTTTCCCGCGAGAAATGCAACCGCTTCCGCTATGTCCTCCGGCTCCCCGATCCGTCCGAGCGGGATCTGGTCAGTAAGATTCTTCCTGGCTTCTTCCGGAAGCGCGTCCGTCATGTCCGTCCGGACCATGCCGGGCGCCACGGCGTTGACGGTGATGTTCCTTTTGCAGAGCTCCCGCGCGAGGGACTTCGTCATGCCGATCAGAGCCGCTTTGCTGGCAGCGTAGTTCACCTGCCCCGCATTGCCCATGACGCCCGCCACGGAGCTGATGTTGATGATGCGGCCCGCCCTCTTCTTGAGCATCCGCTTCGCAGCGCCGCGCATCATGTAAAAGCTCCCTTTCAGATTCACCGAAAGGACCGCTTCCAGGTCTTCGTCCTTCATGGCGATGAGGAGCGCATCTCTCGTGATCCCGGCATTGTTCACCAGGACATGGAGCGGGCCGCTTCCCGCATTGTCCGCTTCCTTAAGGAGCCTCTCGCAGTCCTCCGGAATGCTCACGTCCGCCCGGACTGCAAGGACTGTCTCCGCGCCCGCCTCAAGGCAGAGCCTCTTAGTCTCCTCCGCGGCTTCTTCCCCGGAACGGTAATTAAACACGATATCATAACCATCTTCGGCAAGCCGCACGCAGATGGCGCGGCCGATGCCGCGGCTGCCGCCTGTGACTAACGCAAGCTTCCTTCTGCCATTTCCCTCCATGATACTCTCCTGACTCTTTTAGACCGATGCTCTTCTGACTCTTTTGGATCGATGCTCTTTTAATTCTCTTTTAATTCTCTTGGATCGATGCTCTTCTGATGCTCTTTTGATTCTTCTGGATCGATGTTCTTTTTGACTCTTCAGGAATCCTTCCGGCTTTCCAGAAATGCGGTAAGCTCTTCCGCTGTGGAAATGCTGACGCAGTTCACAGGGCACTTCAGAGCTCTCGCGGTCTTCTTTAAAAAGCCGGACATGGTGTTTCCGGGGCCGATCTCCAGGAAATCCGTGTATCCTTCGGAAAGGAGCGCCCTTAAGTTCTGCTCGAGCTTTACGCTTTCCTTGATCTGCCGGGAAAGAATCTCCGCG
>CACXDR010000301.1 GCA_902766415.1 uncultured Lachnospiraceae bacterium | reverse complement strand
CACATCCTGAAATTTATCGAGGACCTGAAGCTCCGCGAGGAGCAGCTGCTTGGCGTCGGCTTCGCCATGCAGGGCCTTATTTCGCAGGACGGGACCACCGTGCTGTACGGAGCCATCCTTAAGAATACAGGCCTGTCCATCGAGGCCTTCCAGAAATACCTGCCCTGTCCCTGCACGTTCATCCACGACCCGGAGGCAGCCGCCCTGACAGAGCTCTGGTATTCACCGGAGCTCACCAACGCGATCTACGTCTCCATCAGCAAGCACCTGGGCGGGGCGATGATCCTGAACCGGAACGTGCGTCCAGGGAAGAACGGACACAACGCTACATTTGAGCATATCCAGGCAAACCCGCGGGGCGCGCTCTGCTACTGCGGCAAGCGCGGCTGCATGGAAACGCTCTGCTCCATGAACGCCCTGCTGGGGCAGGATCCGCCGGAGCCGTTCTTTGAAGCGGTCCGGAACGGCAGCGCGGCAGAGTCCAGGAAATGGAAAACGTTCCTGTCAAACCTTGCCAGGATGATCTACTCCATGCGGCTGGTGTGCGACGTGGACATTGTGCTGGGAGGGCACCTGGCGCCCTTTATTAATGAAGAAGATATCCGTTTCCTGTACCAGGAGGTCCGGAAATGCAGTCCCTTCGAGGACCAGGACGACTTCCTCCGGATCAGTAAGATGCCGTCCCACAGCATCACCATAGGCGCGGCGCTCGTTTACATCCGCAGCTTCCTCGACGATATCGACACCGCAGAATAAAAAAACATACCGAATATGAAGAACGTGGCTGCCGCATAATGCGGCAGCCACTCCTTTTTGTCCACTTTTTCTGGCTTTTCGGCCTGTTTACATACTCCGCCGCGGCACAGATCACACAAACCTGTCCACATATCCAATAAAACATGGAAGGAATACTGTGCCAGGACGCACAGGCGGGAAGACATCCTTTGTCTGCCGAGGCTGAAAAACGGCTGAATACGGGGAAAAACTGCTCCAATACCAGAGGCCGGCGGCGGAGAGGGTCTTTTGGAATCACACAATAAAACTGTAAAATAAACATTATGTTTCTATATATAAAAAACATAAGAAGTGGTATAATATCTGAGTAATTTCTGTACTTATTACATAAAGGGAGGTTACTTATGAAAAGATTACTTTCTGCAATCCTTGCTGTCAGTATGATCTGCTCACTTACCGCATGCGGCGGCGGTGCCAAGACTGCCGAGACAACTGCTGCGGCTGCCCCGGCGGCCGCGGAGACCACTGCAGCTGCGGCCGAGGCACCGAAGGCGGACAAGCCCGCCCGCGGAAACGTCATCATGACCTTCGGAACGGCTGATACCGGCGGATCCATGTATCCGGCAGGCGCGGCTGTCTCCCAGACCTGGACCAACAACGTGGAAGGCGTGAAGTGCAACACACAGACCTCCACGGGTTCCTTCCAGAACGTGCAGGACGTCTCCTCCGGCGAGGTCGACGTCGCAGTCGCGACCGCTGACGTTGTCCTGAACGGCTATAACGGCACCGGCAAGTTCGCGGACATCGGCAAGCTTGACAACATCTCCGTCATCGGCGCTGTTTACACCTCCGTCCTCTGCGGCGTCTGCCTGAAGTCCAGCGGACTGAAGTACGTGAACGAGCTGAAGGGCAAGAGAGTCGCCGTCGGACCGGCATCGTCCGCGACGGAGAACGCTTCCCTGGCGGCCTTCAGCGTCATGGATATCGACGCAAGCAACACGAGCCTTGAGAACCTGGGCCTCGGCGACGGCGCTGACGCGGTCGGCGACGGCATCCTCGACGCGGCGTTCGGTTTCGCGGGCCTTCCGATCGGCGGACAGCTGAACCTGGCTTCCACCAAGGAGATCGGCGTTCTGGACATCACCGACGAAGAGCTCGACAAGATCCTTGCCAACAACGCGGCTTACATCAAGACGAAGGTCCCGGCAGGAACCTACACCGGCGTCGACTATGAGACCCAGACCTTCGGCGTCAAGTGCCTGATCATTGTCAAGTCGGATATGGACGAGGACCTCGTCTATGACCTCTGCAAGGCGATGAACGAGGGCGCGGCGGACATGGCTGCCGGCAACGCGCTTCTTAAGGATATGACCGATCCGAAGTTCCTGTGCACGCAGATGCCCATCCCGCTTCATCCGGGCGCTGAGAAGTACTTCAAGGAGATCGGAGCCCTCTGATCCCGCAGGGAGCAGGCTCTGTAAGCAGGTAAGCATTCCTATATGATCCTAAAGGTCGGAGTCGGCTTTCCGGCTCCGGCCTTCTTTTTAGCAGAGAAAGGAGATCTATGTCGGAGCTTGACAAACAGAAAGAAATGAAGGAGATCGACGTTGCCTCCCTGGACAGCGAGCTCGCTGCCGCGAAAACTCTGGAGGAGGGCAAGGGAGATCTGTTTATCAAGGTGGCTGCGGTCTTCGCGTTCTGCATGACCACATTCCATCTTTTCACGGGCTTTCACGGGCTGTATGACTACGTCACGCAGAGAGGCATCCATCTTGCCTTCGCGCTGACCCTGATCCTTCTTACGCAGCCCCTGTACAAGCACTGCTTCAAGGACAAATTCGCGGGCAGCAAGGCGTTCCGCTCCATCTGCCGCGTGATCGATATCGCGATGATCATCCTCGCCTGGGTCTCCGTCATCATGGCGATGGACGAGGTGCACCACCTGACGGAGCGCTTAAGCCGCACGACCTGGAAGGCCTACTTTGCCGGCGCGGTCCTTGCGCTTATCGTTCTCGAGTGCGCCCGCCGCACCGTGGGCTACATCATGCCGATCCTGGCGCTGGTGTTCGTGGCCTACGCGCTGGCCGGCCCGAACCTGCCTTACGCGATCGCGCACCGCGGCTATTCGGTCGAGAGGATCTGCAAGTTCCTGGCGACGGACCTTGACGGCCTGTTCGGAACCACCATGAGCGTTTCCGCGTCCGTTATCTTCATGTTCGTCATGTTCGGATCCTTCCTTGAGGCGTCCGGCTGCTCGGATTTCATCAACAAGATCGCGATCTCCCTGACCGGAAAGATCAAATCCGGCCCGGCGCTCTCCGCGGTCGTCGCCTCGGGCCTCATGGGCTCCATCAACGGCTCCGCGGTCGCGAACGTCGTCGGTACCGGTACGTTCACCATCCCGCTGATGAAGTCGAGAGGCTACAAGTCGCAGTTCGCGGGCGGCGTTGAGTCCGTCGCGTCCACCGGAGGGCAGATCCTGCCGCCGGTCATGGGCTCCGGCGCGTTCCT
>CACXDR010000300.1 GCA_902766415.1 uncultured Lachnospiraceae bacterium | reverse complement strand
CCGGGGCCGTTTTCGACGCTTATGCTCGCGGATCTCGGGGCGGACGTCCTCCGCGTGAGCTCGAAGACCCGCCCGGACCTCGTGACCGCCTGGCCGCCGGAGATCCCGGACGCCGGCGTGACCGCATCCTGGGCGTGGCTTTCCAGGAACAAGCGGACGATGTTCCTGAACCTGAAGAAACCGAAGGCCGTCGAGGCCGTCAAGCGTCTCGTAAAGGAGTATGATATCGTCGTGGAGCAGTTCCGTCCCGGCGTCATGGAGAAGCTTGGACTCGGATACGGGGATCTGAAGAAGGAAAACCCGCGGCTTATCTACTGCTCGCTGACAGGCTACGGACAGGACGGGCCCATGTGCATGCGGGCAGGGCATGACATCAATTATCTCGCGCGCTCGGGGATCGCCTCCGCGGCGGGAAGGGCGGACAGCGGGCCGTCGCTTTACAATTTCCAGATCGCGGACATCGCGGCAGGCGCCATGAACCTCACGGTGAGCATTCTCGCCGCGGTCCATTACCGGGAGGTGACCGGAAAGGGGCAGTACGTCGACGTTTCCATGACGGACGGCGTGATCCCGTTCAACTCCATGGACGGTGCGGGCTTCCCTGCCGGCGGGCCCATGCCGGAACGGGAGTCGGGCACGCTGAACGGCGGCGGCATCTACGACTACTACCGGACGAAGGACGGGCAGTACATGAGCGTCGGGTCGCTGGAGCCGAAGTTCTTCGCGGAGCTCTGCCGGGGCCTCGGCTTCCCGGAGTGGGCGGACGGGAGCATCCTGAAGACTGACCTGCACATGGTAAAGCAGGCTTTCCGGGAGACCTTCCTCACGAAGACCCGCAGCGAGTGGACGGAGATCTTTTCGGAACGCGACGCCTGCGTGGAGCCGGTCCTTTCTCTTTCGGAGGCCATGGAGGACCCGCACAACCTGGCGCGCGGCATGTGGCCGGAGGTCCCGCTTCCGGGGGCGCCCGGCAGAAGCATCACCCAGATGGGCTGCCCCGTCAGGCTTTCGGAATGCCCGCCGGAATACCGCCACGCGGGATACCCGGCAGGGTACCACACGGAGGAGGTCCTTGCGGGGATGGGGTACTCCGCTGAGGAGATCCGGGATATGACAGAATAACCCGGCGCGCAGTGCCGCCGGTTCTGTACAGCATCACATTAAAATTTGCAGGGGGAAATATCTTTATGGACAAGCTTTTTCATCTATCTGAGAACCGCACGGACGTGCGTACGGAGACCATCGCCGGGATCACCACGTTCATGACCATGGCGTACATCCTGGCGGTCAATCCGAACATCCTGAGCGCTTCAGGCATGGACCGCGGCGCGGTGTTCACCGCGACGGCGCTGGCATCCATGCTCGCTTCGTTCCTCATGGCGGCGTTCGCGAACTATCCGTTCGTGCTTGCGCCCGGCATGGGACTTAACGCTTACTTTGCCTACACGGTCGTTCTGCAGATGGGCTATTCCTGGCAGATGGCCCTGGCAGCGGTCTTCGTCGAAGGACTTATCTTCATCGTCCTCTCCCTGACGAACGTCCGCGAGGCGATCTTCAACTCCATCCCGCTGAACCTGAAGCGCGCCGTTTCCACCGGTATCGGCCTCTTCATCGCGTTCATCGGTCTCCAGAACGCGAAGATCGTCGTTGACAGCGCAACGCTGGTCTCCGTCTATTCCTTCAAGGGCTCCGTTGAGAGCGGGGCATTCCACAGCGAGGGCATCACGGTCCTCCTTGCGCTGATCGGCATCCTGATCACCGCGCTGCTCATGGTAAAGAACGTGAAGGGCGGGATCCTCTGGGGCATCCTGATCACCTGGGGCCTCGGGATCATCTGCGAGCTGACCGGCTTCTTCGTGCCGGATCCGGCGAACGGGATCTACAGTGTGCTTCCGGACCTTTCACAGGGCTTCGGCATTCCTGACATGTCCTCGACCTTCATGAAGGTGGACTTCAGCAAGGTCCTGTCGCTTGAATTCCTGACCGTCATGTTTGCGTTCCTGTTTGTCGACATGTTCGATACGCTGGGCACGCTGATCGGTGTCGCGCAGAAGGCGGACATGCTGGATGAGAACGGCAAGCTCCCGCATATCAAGGGCGCCCTGATGGCTGATGCCGTCGGTACCTGCGCGGGCGCGCTGTTCGGCACCTCCACCACCACGACCTTCGTCGAGAGCGCTTCCGGCGTCGCGGCAGGCGGCCGCACCGGCCTGACCTCCGTGGTCGCCGGCATCCTGTTCGGTCTGTCCCTGTTCCTTTCGCCGATCTTCCTGGCGATCCCGTCCTTCGCGACGGCGCCCGCGCTGGTCGCGGTCGGCTTCCTGATGATCTCGTCCATCCTGCAGGTGGACTTCGTGGACTTTACGGAAGCGATCCCCTGCTATATCTGCATCATCGCGATGCCGTTCATGTACAGCATCTCCGAGGGCATTTCCCTGGGGATCATCTCCTATGTCGTGATCAATATGATGGCAGGCAAGGCGAAGGAGAAGAAGATCAGCCCCATCATGTACGTGCTTGCGGTGCTGTTCGTGCTGAAGTATTTCATGCTGTAACTGTGAAGCGGGACTTGAAGCTGCAGCTGCCGGAGTTCCGGGGCGGTAAAAACGCCGCCGCATGAAGCCGGACAGAACGCGCCGGCAAAAGCATGATACGGTGTAATAATAATATAGGACAGAACTCGTTTGTAAAAAGCGCTGTTTACCCGGACAGATCAAGGGTAAACAGCGCTTTTGATGCGCACGCGCGCGGCAAGGAAGGAGTTGCCTGACGGCAACCCGCGCGCGGCGCGCAAGTCCCGCAAGCGGGACTTG
>CACXDR010000299.1 GCA_902766415.1 uncultured Lachnospiraceae bacterium | reverse complement strand
CCGGTAGCGCTCCCTGACGGCCTCCTGGTACGCGGCAAGCGTCCGCTCTCGGCCGGCGAGCGCGCTCACCAGCATGATCAGCGTGGATTCCGGCAGATGGAAGTTCGTGATGAGGCAGTCGAGGATCTTAAAGCGGTACCCGGGATAGATGAAGATATCCGTCCAGCCGCTCTTCGCGTGCAGCACGCCGTCCTCGTCCGCGGCGCTTTCCAGCGTCCTGCAGCTCGTGGTGCCGACGCAGATGACCCTGCCGCCTGCCTTCTTCGCCGCGTTGATCCGCGCCGCCGCGTCCTCCGTCACCACGTAGAACTCCGAGTGCATATGGTGCTTCAGGATGTCGTGCTCCTTCACCGGGCGGAAGGTCCCGAGCCCCACGTGGAGCGTCACGTGGACGATGTCGATGCCCCGCGACCGGATCTCCTCAAGAAGCTCCTTCGTGAAATGAAGGCCCGCCGTCGGCGCGGCCGCGCTGCCCTCGTGCTTCGCGTAGACCGTCTGGTAGCGGTTTTTGTCCTTCAGCTGGTGGTGGATGTAGGGCGGAAGCGGCATCTGCCCGAGCCTGTCGAGGATCTCTTCGAAGATCCCTTCGTAGCTGAACTCGACGAAGCGGTTCCCCTCCTCCGTCTGCCCGGTCACCGTCCCCTTAAGGAGGCCTCCGCCAAAGCTGATCACCGTCCCGGGCTTGCATTTTTTGCCGGGCTTCACGAGCGTCTCCCAGACGTTCGCGTCCTTTCTCGTGAGGAGGAGGACCTCGATCTTCGCGCCGGTCCCCTCCTTCTCGCCGATGAGGCGCGCCGGGATGACCTTCGTGTCGTTGATGACCAGGCAGTCCCCGGGCTTCAGATACTCAAGGATGTCGCGGAAGTGCCGGTGCTCCGGGGCGCCCCCGTCCCTTCTTAAGACCATCAGCCTTGAGGCGGACCTGTCCTCCAGCGGGTCCTGCGCGATCAGCTCCTCCGGGAGCTCATAGTTAAAATCCGATAATTCCATGTTCTGTCCGTTCCTCTCTGTCCCAGAATTCACGGCTGCCCGGCGCCCCTGAAGGAGCTGCCGGACAGCCGTCCGTTTTTTAAAGTTATGTACCTGCCGGGGAGGTCTCCACGGAGATCTCTGCCTCGCTCACGGACTCCGCTGCCGCAGCGCTTCCGCTCTCCGCCGCGCCGCCTTCAGAAGCATCACCCGCTCCGGCACCTGCTTCGGCACCTGCTTCGGCGCCCTCTGCCGGGCTTTCCGCCGCGCTCTCTCCGCCGATCTCAACCACTGCCTCCGCGACAGACTCCTCCGCTGCAGGTGTGGTGTCCGGTGCTGTCTCCGGCTCCGTCCCGCCTTCCTTCAGGCGCTCGTAGACCGAGCCCAGGCGCGCGTCGCTGACGACCGCCTTCGCAAGCGCGGTCCTCGTCTCGCTGTTCAGCTTCCGGACTGCGGGCGAGCTGTCGGCCAGCGCCGCAGCTTCCCCCTCCTCCGGAGTGAGCAGCGCGTCTTCCTTAATATAAAGCTTCCCCTCCCCGTCCCTCGCAACATACGCGCGGAACAGCATGGGCGCAGGCGTATCCACCTTGCTGAACCAGGCGGAGGTGCTCACATAGACGATCCAGGAGTCGCTGTCCACGCCCGGGACCACGTAGTTCAGGGTGTTCTCGAACGAGCTGTAGAGCTTCGCCTCCTTATGGAGCTGCTCCCTCATGGCCTCCGCGGACGTCTCGCTGTCCCGGCCGAAGACCCTGCACATCTTTTCCGCGTCTCCGTTCAGGCGCGCGTCCAGGTAATCGCTGACCAGCGCGTTGATCTCCGCGTTCGCGCTCCGCTCCGGAGCCGCGTTCGCGTAATCGTACATGGTCGTCTCAGGCGCGGCCGCCCCGCTCTCCACGGCAGCCGCCGTCGTGCCTGCCTCCCCGCGCTCCTTCATCCGCTTCGGCAGATCCGCCGCCAGGATGACGATGATCAGCACCAGCGCGATCAGGGGCAGCGCCAGGAACCGCATGAACTTTCTGAGCTGGAACTCGTCCACCCCCGCAAGTTTTCTGTTCTTCTCGTATTTCAAAGCCTTGGACCTCCGTAAAGAGCCGTTTTATCCGTATTGTTCATTCTAACAAAGAGAGGTTTAAAAAGCAACGAAAGCGGCCCGCCCACAGCGGGGCGGACCGCAATTTAATGAATCTTTAATGATTGCCGTGCCTCAGAAGCGCCTCTTTACTGGTGCTTGCCGAGCATGTCGTTCCACTTCGCAAGAAGGTCAGCCTTCTTCTCGGTGAGCTCCTCGACCGGGCGGGCGACCCACTTTATGTCGCTGGAAGCCTTCAGCCATGCGTTGTCCGGGGTCTTGTAGTTCGCGTTGGTCAGGCGGAGCGTGCCCTCCATGTACTCAGCCATCCTGGACTGTCCCTCTGCGGAGCAGACGAAGTTGACCATAGCCTTCGCGGCCTCCATGTGCGGAGCGTTCTTGACGATCGCCATGCCGTAAGCCGCCGCGGAGGTTCCCTCTGCCGGGTAGCGGACCTCGGTGGTGGTGGAACCGTTCTGGTTCAGCTTGATCGCGCCGTCCTCGTAGGTCAGGCCGACAACGTACTCGCCGTCAAAGACGGAGTTGAAGCAGACGGAGGACTTCTCAACGACGACCAGGTTGTCCATCAGCTTGTCGATGTAGTCCCATGCTTCGGGAGTGTCCACGCCGTACACGGAGAAGATGTTGCAGAGGTTGTTCCATGCCGCGGAGGAGCTGTTCGGATCGGAAAGGACGATCTTGCCCTTCAGCGCCGGGTTCAGGAGATCCTCGTAGGAGTTGATCTCAACGCCGAGCTCCTTCTCAAGCTCCGTGTTCACGCAGAAGCAGACCGTGGAAAGGTGGTCCATGCTGTAGAAGCCGTTCGGGGTGGAATAGCCTTCCATCGCCTCGTCATTGTGATCGGAGACCCAGGCCTCGAACAGGTCCTTGTGGGTGTCGCCGTCGGAATCGCAGAGGCCGCCCCATGTGACGTCGCCCTGCGGGTTCTCGGCCTCAGCCGCGATACGGGAGGTGTACTCGCCGACGGAGCCGGACACGACCTCGACCTCGATGTCGGGATAGACCTCGTTGAAGCAGGTGATGAGGGCGTCAAGGTCAAACTCCGTCATGGAGGAGTAAAGGACCAGCGTATCGCCGAGATCCGCTTCCTCAGCCTTGGCCTCTTCCGCCTTGGTCTCTGCCGCAGCCTCAGCCTTGGTCTCCGCAGGAGCAGCCGTGGTCGCCGGTGCCGGGCTTCCGCCGCATGCCGCGAGGGAAACGCCCATGGTCAGTGCGAGTGTCGTAGCAAGAACTTTTCTCATCTTTTTTCTCCTTTTTCATATACTTGTTGACTCTTTTTCATATACTTGCTTACTCTCCGGTCCGCCTGGAACCGGGCCGGGCCCTGGCCGGGAGGCCCCGGGGAAAGCCCGCGCCTTCCGGCATGCGCCGGAGAGCTGCAGCCGTTTCAGTGCGTCCGGACCTGAGCCGGACTTCCGGGAAAAGCGGACATCCGCGGTCCGCTTCGATCCCTGCTCATGGACCGGGCCGCGCGTATCAGAGCCGCACGTCCTCGGACTTGCTGACCGCCATGTAGATGAACAGCGAGATCGCCGTGATCACGGTCAGGATCGCCGCGAAGGCCGCCGCCGTGCCGTACTCGCCGCGGCCTATGTAGATGTAGGCCTGCATGGTCAGCGTCGCGGTCTTGTTGGAGTAAAGGATAACGGAGCTCGAGAGCTCTGTGACGATGGAGAGCCAGCTTAAGATCGCGCTGGACAGGATACCGCTCGACATCATCGGGACGGTGATCTGCGCGAAGGTCTTAAGCTTCGACGCGCCTAAGGAGATCGACGCCTCCTCGATGCTCAGCGGGATCTGCATGAGCGTGGCCGTCGCCGAGCGTATGGTGTACGGCATCCTTCGTATGATAAACGAGAGGATCATGATCGTCATGGTGCCGGTCAGCGCGAACGGCTTGGAGCCGTAGGCGATCAGAAGCGCGATACCGATGACCGCGCCCGGCATGATGTAGGGCAGCATGGCGATAGTATCGAGCGTATGGCTCATCGGGCTCGAACGGCGGACCACCAGGTAGGCGATGATGACCGCTACGATAATGATGGTGATCAGCGCGACAGCGCCCATGATGACTGTGTTGCGGGACGCCATGACGAGCTTCTTCTTGAACGCCTGCTGGTAGTTCACGAGGGAGTAACCGTCGCTGAACACCGCGCCCTTGCAGTTCCGGAAGGACAGGTAGATGATGTACAGCTGCGGAAGGATCGCGATGCCGCAGAGGATGTAGCAGTAAAGATGGATCAGGAGCCCGAAGAGGCCCTTCGCCTCCTTCTTCTCGACCGGGTGCAGCGCGTTCATGGAGAAACGGAACCGGTTCGTGGCCCACTTCTGGAAGAAGAAGACCACCGCGGTGACCAGGACGGCGATGACCGCAAGCGCGGCGGCGAAATTGTAGTTGGACCCGTTCTCACCAAGGTACTCATTGTAGAGAAGGACCGGGAAGGTCTTGAAGCCCTCGCCCAGGACGGTCGGCGTACCGAAGTCCGCGAACGCCTGCATGAAGACCATCAGCGCGGACGCGAGGATGGTCGGCATGGAAAGGTGCAGGACCACCTTGAAGAGCCGCTTCACGCCGACGCAGCCCATGTTCGCGGATGCCTCCATCAGCGTGTTGTCGATGTTCTTGAACGCGCCGTTCATATAGATGAAGACCAGCGGGAAGAACTTCAGGGTCTGCGTGAGGGCGATGCCGCCGAAGCCGTAGATGGTCGGGGTGATGATCCCGAAGGCGGACTTCATGAACTTCGTGATGACGCCCGCGCGCCCGAGGAGCATGACCCAGGAGTACGCGCCGAGGAACGGCGCGGACATGCAGCAGAGGATACTGACCACGAAGAGGAGCTTCGCCCCCTTCAGCCGGTAGAACGCGTAGAAATACGCAAAGGGAATGCCGATGACCAGGGTCAGGACCGTGACGAAGATCGTG
>CACXDR010000298.1 GCA_902766415.1 uncultured Lachnospiraceae bacterium | reverse complement strand
CAGTCGGATTTTATCCGCCTGGATTCGGACGTCTGTGCTGCAGAGCCGGACACCTGGGGAACATTGTCTGCACTTTCCCTTAGTGCGACAGCCCTTTCTGCAGAATGATATAATGCCGGCAAAAGCGTCAGCACGAAAGAATCACAGGATTTAAAATGGAAGAAACGCGTTCCCGGACTCAGATCGTGTAGAGCTCCGGCCTTCTGTCCTTGTACGCCGGCAGCTTCTTCCTGACTGCCTCGACGCGGTCCGTGTCGATGTACGCGCAGAGCAGGGTCTCGACCTCGCCTGCAGTAGCGACCGGGACGCCCATCGGGTCAACGACGACGCTCTCGCCCATGCTGTCGACGCCGCAGAGGTCGCAGGCGCAGAGATAGACCGTGTTCTCGATCGCGCGCGCGGTGATCAGCGTCCTGAACTGGTGGCTCTTCAGGTCTCCCTTGACCCATGCGGTCGGCATGATGATGATGTCGGCGCCCATTTTCCTCTGGTAGCGCGCGATCTCCGGGAAGCGGACCTCGTAGCACACGAAAAGACCGATCTTGCCGAACGGGGTGTCGATCGGCTCGAAGAACTTATCGCCGGGCTTGATGTTGTCAGACTCCTTGAAGCCGAACGCGTCGTAAAGGTGGGTCTTATGATAGACCTGGACGATATCGCCCTCAGCGTTCAGGACGACGGTCGCGTTGTAGCTTCTGTCGTCAGCCGGATCCTCGACCTTCTCCGGCATACCGAAGATCAGCCAGATGCCGTTGTCCTTCGCAAGCTTCCTCATCCCGGTGACGAACGGGCCGTCAAGGGGCTGCGCCGCGGCAAGGCAGGTCGCGCGGTCCGTTCCCGCGGGATACTCGCTCATGTAAAGCTCCGGGAAGATCATGAGGTCCGGTTTGTAAAGCTTTACAGCCTTCGCGACCGCTTCCTGCGCCTTCGTAAGCTGGAGCTCCGCGTTCCCGTCCTGCTTCATCTGTGCCAGTACAAATGTGCTCTGCATAATTCCTTCCTTTCTGACAATTCAAGTCAAGCCAGTGATTACAATTAAAAATTACAGATCTTTTACATTCTCTGCAACCCAGTTTCGGAAATTTTCTTTCAGTTTTTCCGGATCCATGGCCGTCCCCTCCGCGTCAAGCATGACGGCCGCCTTTCCCTCAAGGTAAAGCAGCCCCGTGCGGCCGGAGCCGGGCGCTGTGTAGGCATAAAAGCCTCCGCCGGCATCGTCCTCCGTAAAGCCCTCTGAAAGGAACGACGAAGAGTATTCCGACGCGAGCTGCATGGAGAAGAACTCTCCCGCGGTCCGGTAGACGCGGACCTCCGCGCGGCCGGCCCTGCCTGCGTCCGCCGCGTCCGTTCCGGAGGCGGTGAGGGACCAGGCGTCCTTCACAAGGAAGCTCCTGTCCCTCGCGACGGTCCCCGTGACGGTACCGGCTTTTTCCCCAAAGTACAGCTCCGGCGCGGGAAGCGCGTCGCTGTACGCTGCGGGAAGCCTTCCGGAAAATGCTTCGGAGCCTGACGCCGCAAGGTTCGAAAAAAGCCCTCCGCCCGCGACGAGGGCCGTGAGCAGATAGACTGCCGCGCGCGCCGCGTTTCTGCGCCCCGCGCCGGACGGTTTCACCGTCTCCGGGGAGCCCTGCCACCGCTTGAAGGTCCTGTAGTCCGCGATCACCGTCAGAAGGTGCACGATCCCTGCAGCGGCAAATGCCGCCGTCAGCGCAGGGATGGTGTCGTCCAGATAGTGCGCCGCCTTTCCCGGGGAAAAGAGGTACAGGACCTCAAGAACGAACACGGTCATAAGCACCAGGACGAACTCCTTCACGCCGTCCATCCAGCCGAAGGCCGTCGCCTCAAGGTCGTAGTTTTCCGGAAGGGCGGGCGGCACGGCGCCGGCGCGCTCCGAACGGTACACACGCAGCTTCCTCGTCCCGAAGAGCCCGGTATATACGCTCCGGAAGCCCGCGCCGTTCATCAGCTTTTCAATATGCAGGCGTCCGTGCGACTTTGGATGAAAAACGACCGCGCGGTATGAAAAGCGTTTCTTTTCTCCCGCGCGGTAACGGATCTCCGCTTCATTCACCCCGGAGACGTGGAGGCCTTCCGAGGAGCGCTCCGAAAGGAGCCCGGAAAGCGCGTCCGTCTGCCAGTAAAAGTACGGATT
>CACXDR010000297.1 GCA_902766415.1 uncultured Lachnospiraceae bacterium | reverse complement strand
GGATGGATCTGCGTCAGACTGACGCCCGCCGTACGAAGCATGAGCTTGGACGCAAGGGTCATCTTATCGTCCGCATACTTGTCCGACAGGTATACGACCTCTTTGATGCCGGACTGGATGATCGCCTTGGCGCATTCGTTGCATGGGAACAGGTCCACATACAGCCGCGCGCCGCGGAGGTCCTTGCCGCCGGAGTTTAAGATCGCGTTCAGCTCCGCGTGGACGACGAACGGATACTTGGTCTCCTCGCCGGTCCGCTCCCACGGGAACTCGTCGTCCGAACATCCCTTCGGGAAGCCGTTGTAGCCAGTGGATAGGATGATGTTGTTGTCGTCGACGATGCAGGCGCCGACCTGCGTGTTCGGGTCCTTGCTCCTGCGGCCCGCAAGATAGGCCACCGCCATAAAATATTCGTCCCAGCTGATGTAATCTTCGCGCTTTCCGCTCATTTGCTTCCTCCTGTCTCTGTTTCGGTGCCGTCCGAGGCAGTCACGATCCGGTGATGGCCGGCCGCCTTCATCATGCGGTTCATAATGGCAAGGCCGAGGTCGTCCGCGGAGAACGATTCGGAATAAATGACATCCACCCCGTCGTCGTCAAAGGCGCGGAGCACCGCGAACAGGTTGTGCGCGACCGATGCCTGGTCGGAGCGGGTGCCGATGCACTTGATGTCGCCGGTGTGGTACCTGCCGCGCGTCTCCTCCGTCGCTATGATCCCGACGCGCTTTCCCTCCGCGGCAGCCTCCGCGGCGTGCCTGCCGATCGTCCTTACGACCGCCTCCTGCGAGCCCTCCACCAGGATCATCTCCGCCCGCGGGGCGTAATGCCTGTATTTCATGCCCGGCGCCTTCGGGTGCATCCCGGGTGCCATGGGCTTTGTGAGCACCGGGTCCAGAAGCACCTCGCCCAGGACAGCCTCCAGCATGGGCAGCGTCACCGCGCCCGGCCGGAGCAGCATAGGCTTCTCCCCGGTCAGGTCCACGATCGTCGACTCCACGCCGACATCGACCGGCCCGCCGTCAATGATCATCTCGATGCGCCCGTCCATATCCTCGATCACGTGCTTCGCCTCGGTGGGGCTGGGCCGTCCCGAGGTGTTGGCGGACGGCGCCGCGACCGGCACGCCTGCCGCCCTGATCAGGGCCTGCGCGACCGGGTCGCTCGGCATGCGCACGGCGACCGTCGGAAGGCCTCCGCTCGTCGTATCCGGGATCAGGCTGCTCTTCTCGAAGATGATCGTCATGGGGCCGGGCCAGTAGGCCGCCGCAAGCCGCTCCGCAGCCTCCGGGATGCGCTTTACGAGCGGGGGGAGCTCCTCCATGCAGGAAATGTGTACGATCAGCGGATTGTCGCTCGGCCGCCCCTTCGCGGCGTAGATCTTCGCCGACGCGGACGCGTCGAGCGCGTTGCCTCCAAGCCCGTACACCGTCTCGGTCGGGAACGCAACCAGTCCCCCGTTTCTTAAGATCTGTCCGGCCTCCCGGAAAAGCGAGGGCTGGAGCGCGTGACCTGTAACCTTCAGGATCTTTGTTTTCATGTTCTTTTACTGCCCGGGACAGAAGCCTCTGTTCCCGTTCCTCCTCTTTTACCACATAAGTCCGGCGACCGTATCCCATACCTCCGCGGGCTCCGCCCCGAGCCGCCAGCAGGCGATCCCGGCCGTCTCTGCCTCCCGGACCGCGCTGATCCGTCTCTGCACGGAAAGCACGTCCTCCATCCAGATGTACCTGACCGTCCCGTCCGCTTCCTTCAGGCTGCCTGTAAACTGTCCGCAGTCAAGGTCCATGGTCAGGGCGACGTCATGCCGCGCGACCCAGTCCGCGGCGTTTTCCATGGTGATGGCCTCGCTCGTCACCGTGCCGTCCTGAGCCTCCGCCCAGATCCTCGTGTAGAACGGGATCCCGGCGATGAGCCGCTCCGCCGGCACCTCCTCAAGGCTCCGCGAAAGGCCGCTTTCAAAGAACCCCATGGAGGACGTGCTTCCCATGCTGTCCCCCGCGGTGTGCTCGTCGTAGCCCATATTGATCACATAATCACAGACAGTCCCGAGCTCCGCGCGGCCGTAATGCAGGTTAAAGGACGCAGGATTCGGGACATCCGCGGAAAGGACCAGTCCCTTTTCGCGGCAGGAGACCGCGAGCTCGCGCACGAACTCGAGATACTGCGGCGCGGCGTCCGCTCTCAGATATTCAAAATCGAGGTTGAACCCGTCGAAGCCGTACGTTTCCGCGTCCGCCATGAGCGAAGCGATCAGCCTTTCCCGGACCGAGGTGCGCGAAAGAAGCGCGCCGAGCGTCACGCTCCCGTCAAAATTATCGATCAGCGCCCAGACCTCCATGCCGCGGGCGTGGGCCGCCGCGGTGTATTCCGCGGACGCATAGCACTCGTACTCCCCGTCGTTCCCGCGAAGCGAGAACCAGGTCGGGGAGATCACGTTCAGCGGGGCGGCGTTCCGCACCGCGTTCTCAAAATAGGCGTTCGCCGCGCGGTTCGTGACCTGGTGCCAGCCGAGGACGATGGTCCCCTCCCGCGTTTCATGGGTCCAGCTTTCCGCCTCGAACGTGTTTATGTACGGCACCTCCTCCGCCTCCCGGAGCGCTTTCTTCTGAAGATACCCCGTGAACCCGGACTCCGTCATGACGCGCTGCCAGTCCTCCCCGGTCGCCGCGCCCGGATGGTCCGGGATGATGCGGAGCCGTGCGCCCTTCGGAACATCGTCCACGACCAGTCCCTTCACCGACGGGCGGGTCCTTATGGCTGTCCTCTTCCTTGCCGCCGCGACCGTATCCGCCTCCGGCGGGTCCGAAAGAAAGATCCTGCTTACGTCGCCCTCATCCGTCCCCTTCGCGAAGACCTCCGCGCGGACGCCGGTGTACGTTTCGATCAGCGGAAGCGACAGGTACAGCCCTTCGGTCCGTTCAAAGAACAGCGGGGTGCCGGCATCGTCCACGCTTCCGTCCTCCATTTTCACGATCCGGTCAGGGAGCGTATAAAGAAGCAGCTTCTCCTCATCATCCCGGTAGAAGCGGGGGTTGATGTTCGCAAGGACCCAGTCCGCCGGCAGGTAGCAGGTCCCGCCCTCCATGAGCGCCTCCGCGTCCTGCAGCTCGTAATTATACATGACCGCCGCGCGGTCCTCAGGCACGCCAAAAAGCTCCGTGCCGGCGACGCGGGCACGGTTCGGGCCGAATATGCTGTAAAGCTTGAAACCGCAGTACCCCAGGCCGCTGAGGACCAGGAGCATTAAGAGGACGATGATCCCGCCCCCGGAACGCTTCTTCTTTCTTCTGCTTCGCATGCTAATAGGGGCCTCCGTTCAGAGTCCCCTATAGTATAACATATTCCTGCTTCGTTCCGCTGAAAATAAGGTTTCGGGAAGCCCGGATATGCAGGTCCGGCAGCGCTCCCCTTTTCAGGTCTGCGGGCGGCATCATCTTCCTTCCATGGAGGACCGTTTTCAGCCGTGACACATCAACGTACCGTCCGCTTTTGTTTTTCCGGCAGGTGCTCCTTCCCGCACGTTCTGAATACAGCGCTCCGGCGCCTCCTGCGGTGCGCGTCCTTACTGCTTTTCCCGGCTGCCGTCCGCCGCGCGCATGGCCTTTCCTCTTTTATAATGGGAAAGCCTCCTGCTGCGGCCGGTGACCCGGCGGTTCCCGGCACCGCTGCCTGCTCCCGTGCGCTGCCCGTGCGCGGAGCCGCCCCTGCCTGGGCGTTTTCAGAGATGGATCAGATGGTCCTGACGAATGGGACCTGGTCGTCATGCTGCGTCTGCAGTGTTTCTTCGTGCCGTCCGGCAGCTCTCATTCTGCCGTCCTGAAAGAATATTGTGGATCACAGGGATCCGGTTTCATATGGAAAACTCTGGAGATCCAGAAACTGAAGCCCGCATGGGCGGGACTCTGAAGAATGGTTTCCGGGACATACCCGGAACAATCGGATAAGAATGCTTTGATATGGTTTTAATTTACGTTCTGTACGGATCATTTACGCGTTTGTCGGGGGACAATATCCGCTGTGCGTAATCGCGCCTCCTTTCTCCATCTCTGGACATAATTTTAGCCCCGGCGGACCGGGGCTGCAATGGCGGGTTTCAAAACCGTATGATATATCGGACGGGCGGGAGGGCTGCTGTTTCCGGCTGCCCGGAAACACCCTGTCATCTGTCTGCCGTCACAGGATCGATCAGATGGACTACGCCGTCCCGCGAGACGTTCAGGACGTGCGGCTCCCCGGAGACGGCACGGATCAGCTCCGCCATCTCCTCCGCGCTTAGGGAGCGCGCGGCGGAAAGGGCGTACATATGGAAGCTCCGATAGTCATAGACGACCGAAAGCGCATATTTCCCGAGGAGCTCCTGCATCATCCCGTCCGTCATGTCCTGGTCCACGCTCACAATGATCACGCGGTCCGAGTACTCTTCCCCGGTGACCGGATCCCTGATGATCCCCCTTTCCGCGCGGCCCGGCTCTCCTGCCGCGGGGCCTGAAGGGGCAGTCTCCTCCGGGACCGCACCTGTGGCAGCCGTCTCGCCCGGGACCGTACCTACGGAAATCGTTTCTTCAGGGACCGTGCCTGCGGAGGCAGTCTCCTCCGGGACCGAAGACTCCGTCACGGCAGTCCGCGAGGCGCACGCGCCCCTCTTTATGATCGTCGCCGCGTTCACCGCGGCAGTCACCGTCAGCGACACGAGCGCCGCAAGCACCAGGACCCCTCTCAGCTTCCTCCAGGGCATAGGCTCATTCTCCTTTGGCCGGATATTTTCAGCCATGGGGACAGTCCCCATGGCCGAACCTGGTTTCATTATAAGGCAGGAGGGCGGCGCCTGCAAAGCTTAATCCTGAAGGCCGCTGGACCGCAGGACCTCCATCCTGTTCTTCCTTAATATCTCATTCACGTCGAGGACGGAGCCCGGGCGGGTATTGAAGCAGGTCATGATCAGCGCGTCACGCGGGTCCCTGGCGTAAAGCCGGTTCATCCTGCACAGCTCCAGCGCCCGCTGGGTCTCTGTCACGGTAAACCGCGCGGCGTAGCAGATCCGCAGGATCACGTCCCTCTGCCGGGTGGTCTTCTCCTCGGTCAGGAGCTTGTACCCGTAGCCCATGGAGATATCCGCCTTAACGAACACGTCCTGCTTCTGCAGGCCCTTCTCCTTCAGCTTTTCACTCATATATTTCATGAACGGCCGGTCCTCTGACAGCGTTTCCCCGCTGTTTTCCTTTAAATAAGCGCCGATCCCGTCCGGGTGCGTTTTCTCAAGGAGCTTTTCCAGCTCTCCCGTGTCCTTTTTGTACATGGCATTCTTTCTCTGCTATAATCAACAGGTAGTCATATGTGAAGAGGTGCGCAGCTGATGTTTGACCAGGAGCTTCCGGTCTCCTACTATGAGGAGATCTCACAGCTGAATAAGGAGCATCACGTCTCGGTCGTCCGCCACCGCGAGACGGGGCGGATCTGCGTAAAAAAGGTCCTGTCCGTCTATGACCCCGAAGTCTACGCCGCGCTGTTCCGCCGCCCGGTAAAGCAGGTCCCGCGGATCTACGCGCTCTACGAGGACAGGGGGACGCTGACGGTCATCGAGGAATACATTTCCGGCGACTCCCTCGAGGAGGTCCTCTCGCTCTGCGGTCCCCTGCCGGAGGACGAGGTCATCCGCATCGCGGTCCGGCTGTGCCGGATTCTTGGCGCGCTTCATTCCTTCGACCCGCCGATCATCCACCGCGACATAAAGCCCTCCAACATCATTCTCACGGAGGACGGCCAGGTCGTGCTGCTTGACATGAACGCGGCGAAATTCATGCACCCGGACAGGCCGTCCGATACGCGGCAGCTCGGCACTCCCGGCTTCGCCGCGCCGGAGCAGTACGGCTTCGGAAGCTCCACCACCGCGACGGATCTCTATGCGGTCGGCGTGCTCATGGACCTCCTGCTGACCGGAACGCCCGG
>CACXDR010000296.1 GCA_902766415.1 uncultured Lachnospiraceae bacterium | reverse complement strand
GTCTCCGTATTCCGCGAACGCCGCGTCGAAGTCCGGCATTTCGCTCCGGCAGGGCGGGCACCAGCTTGCCCAGAAATTGAGGACCACAGGCGTGCCGCGGAAGCTGCTGAGCGTGTACGGAGTCCCTTCAGCGTCATAGACCGTGAAATCCGGTGCGAAGACGGTCTCCTGTTCGTTCGCCTCCCCGGCAGTCCCACCTGCCGCTTCCTCTGCGGCTGCTTTTCCTGCTGTCTCCGCGGCTGAGGTCTCCCTTCCGGGAACGGATCCTGCCGCAGCGGTCCCTCCGCCGGCGGCAGGATCCGCCGCGACGGTCTCCCCTCCGGCGATAGTTTCCGCTGCCGCGGCCGGGGCGGTCCGGATCTGTGACGCGGATACGCCGGAGCTGAGGCTCCGGTAGGCGAGCGCGCCTGCGGCGATGACAAGGACAAGCGCAGCAGACAGAAGCAGCGCGCGGCCGCGCGGAGCGCCGCCGGAGGGCTCTGTGCCCTGCGCCGGGCTGCCGCCGGAGGGTTCCGTGCCCTGTCCCGGGCTGCCGTCCGGGAGCGTTTCCGTGTTTCTTCCTGTCCGGTCCCTGAGCTCCATTTCTTCCATATCCTTACCTCCTGTCCGCTTCCGGATGTCCACGTCCTTCGCATCCCTCATCGATAAACATGATATAATAAACCCGGGAAAAAAGGAACCGGGCGGCCCCTGCTGCAGGGCGGGAGCCCGGGGACGGAAGAGACTTTCCCGCGGGAGGCCTTATGAAATTTATCCATCTCTCAGATCTCCATATCGGAAAACGCGTCCACGAGCAGTCCATGCTCGAGGACCAGAAATATATCCTCGACCAGATCCTCGGGATCATTGACCGGGAGCAGCCGGACGCGGTGCTCATCGCCGGGGACCTTTACGACCGGACCGTCCCGGGGGCGGATGCCGTCGCAGTCCTTGACAGCTTTCTCTGTGCGCTCCCGGAGCGCGGAACCGTGGTCCTCGCGGTCAGCGGGAACCACGACTCCCCGGAGCGGATCGCCTTCGGCGCGCGCCTCATGGACCGGAGCCGGGTGTACCTTTCCCCGGTCTACGACGGGACCCTGAAGAAGGTCACGCTCACGGACAGCTTCGGGAAGGTGAGCTTTTTCCTCATGCCGTTTTTAAAGCCCGCCTTCGTGCGGCGCTTTTTCCCGGAGGAGGAGATCGCGGACTACACGGACGCGGTGCGCGCCGCGCTTTCCGCGGCGGACATTTCCCCGGAGGAGCGGAACGTCCTCATCGCGCACCAGTTCGTGACGGGCGCGGAGCGCTCGGAGTCCGAGGAGGTCTCGGTCGGCGGCCTTGACAATGTCGACGCCTCCGTGTTCCGGGCCTTTGACTACACCGCGCTCGGGCATCTCCACGGGCCGCAGGACCTGGAGGGCGGGCGGATCCGCTACTGCGGGACGCCGCTCAAGTATTCCTTTTCGGAGGCAGGGCACGTGAAGAGCGTGACGGTCGTAGAGCTTCATGAAAAGGGCGCCGCGCCTGTCGTACGGACAGTCCCGCTTACGCCCCTCCGCGACATGCAGGAGATCCGCGGGACCTACAATGAGCTGATGAGCCGAGATTTTTACAGCGGGCTGGACACCGGGAACTATATGCACGTCACGCTGACGGACGAGGACGATGTTCCTGCAGCCGCCGCGCGCCTCTCTGTCGTCTACCCGAACCTCCTGAAGCTTGACTACGACAACCGCCGGACGCGCGAGGTACAGGAGGTGGACAATGCCGGCGGCGCGGAGGAAAAAACGCCTGCCGGGCTGTTTGCCGAATTTTTTGAAACGATGAACAACGCGCCGATGGATGAGGAGCAGCTCCGCATCGTGTCCGGCATGATCGAAAGGATCTGGGAGGAGGAGCCATGAGGCCATTGAAGCTTACCGTCTCGGCATTCGGCCCCTACGCGGGCACGGAGGTGCTGGACCTTGAAAAGCTCGGGAAAAGCGGCCTGTACCTGATCACCGGCGACACCGGCGCAGGGAAGACGACCATCTTTGACGCGGTCGCGTTCGCCCTCTACGGGGCGGCGAGCGGGCAGTACCGCGCCTCCGACATGCTGCGCTCAAAGTATGCCGCGCCGGATACCCCGACCGAGGTGGAGCTCGTTTTTTCCTGCAAGGGGAAGCAGTACAGGGTGAAGCGGAGCACGGACTATGAGCGGCCCGCGAAGCGCGGGACCGGCATGGTGACGCAGAAGGGGGAGGCGGAGCTCACCCGCCCGGACGGCAGCGTCGTCACGAAGAAGGACGAGGTCACGAAGGAGATCCGGGAGATCCTTGGGCTTGACCGCGGGCAGTTCATGCAGATCGCCATGATCGCGCAGGGTGATTTCCTGAAGCTCCTCCTCGCGCCGACGGAGGACCGGATCAGGATCTTCCGGGAGATCTTCCGGACCGGCCGCTTCCAGACGCTCCAGGCGGAGCTTAAGAAGGCGGCGGCCGATGCCGGCAGGGAGTTTGATGACCTCATGCGCGGGCTTAAACAGCTGAAACGCCTTCTTGCCGCGGCGGACGACGACCCCGAGGCGGAGGCGCTCGAGGCCTGCAGGGAGGGACAGCTGTCCGACGCGGAGACGCTTGCGCTCGCAGGCCGCGTCATGGAGCGGGACCGCGCTGCTGACGGGACGCTTCATGAGGCGGAGAAAAAGGCGGACGGGGAGATCGAGGCCCTGAACGGCCGGCTGGTCCGCGCCGCCGAGCGTGAGAAGCGGGAGCAGGAGCTCCGCGCGCTGCGGGCCGCGCTCCGCACGGCAGAGGAAGAGGAGAAGGAACGGAAGGCCGTCTGCCGGTCTGCCGCGAAGGCGGCGGAGGGCGCGGAAGGCCTGACGCAGGAGATCGCCGGGATCCGCGGGATCCTTCCGAAATTTGACGCCCTTTCGGAGGCGGAGAAGGGGCTCAGGGAGGCGGAAGCGGCCGGGAAGGAGAACGATGCCGCGCGGGAAAGGTTCCGGACGGCCGCATTAAAGAGCGCGGAGGAGCTTGAGCAGCTCCGCGCGGAGGAGAAGCTGTGCGCGGACGCCCCCGTCCGGGTGCTGGCGCTGGAGACCCGCGGGGAGAAGCTCGATGAGCGGGAGAAGGCGCTGCGCGGCCTTGACGAAAAGATCAGCGCGTGCGTGAGGACCTACCGGGCCCGCAGGAAGGCGCAGGAGGAATACGAGGAGGCGCGAACACAAGCGGAAGCCCTGACGCAGGAATACGGGCTCGTCTACCGGCGTTTCCTCGACGCGCAGGCAGGGATCCTGGCGGCGGGGCTTGCCGAGGGGATGCCGTGCC
>CACXDR010000295.1 GCA_902766415.1 uncultured Lachnospiraceae bacterium | reverse complement strand
TGTCCTGCTTGATGCAGTCGTAAAGATACTCATATTTCGGAGTACTTCCGCGCGCGTCCATTTGATAAGTCAGCATGGCGCTCCTTTCCTGTTTCCTGTAGGTGTTCCGCTCCGGCGGAGGCTCTTTCCCAGTCCCGGTTCGAACTGGCCCTATAAAAAATTCCTATTCTGGCAATATTAATAAGTTCAAAACTTATTATAATGAATGCTAAGGAACCCGACAAGCAATTTAAGGCCCGGCAGGACGCTTTCAAAGCGTCCGGAAACGCGCCGGAGCCCAGGGGAGGCATCAGATCATGACTCAGAGAAACGCGGCACTGGAACTTAAAACCGAAAACAGGGAATATGAAAGCGACCACCTTCACAAGCTCGTACTGACGGGGCTCATGGCAGCGCTCTGCTATGTGGCATTTACCTTCCTGAAGATCCCGATCCCCATGCCCGGAGGCGGCATGACCGCGCTGCACATCGGCAACGCGTTCTGCGTGCTGGCGGCGCTCATCCTCGGCGGCATGTACGGCGGCATCGCGGGCTCTCTCGGGATGACCATCGCCGACCTCATGGACCCGGCATACGTGGTCAGCGCGCCGAAGACCTTCGTGCTGAAGCTGATGATCGGCCTGATCGCAGGCTTCGTGGCACACCGGATCGCGCACATCACCGAAGAGCACGACAAAGGGTACATCTTCCGCTGGAGCCTCATCGCGTCCATCGCGGGACTCGGCTTCAACGTGATCGCGGACCCTGTCGTCGGATATCTCTACAAAACTTATCTTCTCGGCATCCCGCAGGACGTGTCGAAGATCATGGCGACCTGGGCCGCCGGCGCGACCGCCCTCAATGCGGTCGTCGGGACCATCGTGGTGGTCTTTGTCTACGCGGCGCTCCGCCCCGTCCTCAAAAAGACCGGCCAGTTCTTCCGCATCTGATCCCGGTGTTCGACCATGGGGACTGTCCCCATGGTCAAACACTTTTGGCATGATATGTTGATTAATCAACATATCATTTGATCATGAACTCATTCACGGTTACAGTCCTATTTGTCGAGCAAGAAGGCCCGCGCTTCCCGCGCGGGCCTTCTTTATTTACCCAAGCTTTCTCAGTTCCGTCATGAAAAGCTCGTACGTGTCATCCTCTCCCGCAAGCAGGGGGGAATTCTCGCCGCCGCCGTTCGTCGACCGGCGCATGGCCGCGTAGCGCTCCTCCCCGGCCGTCAGAAGGTCCATCTCGTAAAGCGGCAGCCCCGCCGACGTCGAAAACGCGCACAGCGCGGACAGCGGGTTCCTGTCCTCCGCCGTCGCAAGCAGCGCCGCGCGGAACGCCGGATCCCGCATGGCCTTTCTCTTCAGCTGCTCCAGGATCTCCTCGACCTCCATACCACCCCTCCCTTCGACCATGGGGACTGTCCCCATGGCTAAACACAATGCCCCAAAAATGTCTATTAATCAGCAAAATCGTCCGTTTTACGAGTTCTTTGGGCGCTTCAGGTCCTCGGAGTCGAGGATCACGGTGAAGGGGCCGTCATTCAGGAGCTCGATCTTCATGTCCGCGCCGAAGATCCCGCGCTGCACCTTGCCCTCCGGCATGGCCTCCGCGCACTTTTTCAGGATGTATTCGTACATGGGTTCCGCCATTTCCGGCAATCCGGCCTTGGTAAATGACGGGCGGTTTCCCTTCCGCATGTCGGCGTACAGCGTGAACTGCGAGATCACGAGCAGCGCGCCGTCCACGTCGGCAAGCGAGAGGTTCGTCTTCCCCTCCGCGTCCTCGAAGATCCTTAAGCCGATCATCTTCTTCACCATCTTGTCGGCGGTCTCCTGCGTGTCATCCCCGGCGACGCCCGCCAGCACCACAAATCCTTTTTCGATCGCGCCGGTCACCTCTCCGTCGACCGTGCATGACGCATGCTTTACTCTCTGGATCACAAACCTCATATCAGCTTCATCACCTCTCCCCGGAGCGCTTCCTCCCTGTCGCGGAGCAGCAGCATCCGGTTGTATTTATAGTACGCGTCGTTCCCGTTCTCACGGACGAACCGCAGACAGTATTTCCCGGCGGACAGCTCTGAAAGGAACAGAACCATCTCCTGCCCCTCGCCGAATACGCGGGCAAGGAACCCGAACACGTTCGTGAGATGCGCTCCGGTCCGGCTGATCCGCCCGCTGCGCTCCGCCTCCCGGGCCGCGAACATCTCCTTCACCTCGCCAAAGTCCTCAGCGCGCGAAAGCTCCGAAAGCGCCCGCAGAAGCCCGTGCTCCCGCCGCTCCGCGTCGCGCCCCAGAAGATGCGCGGACAGCATGGTCTCCATCCGGAGCCGCCGCTCCTCCGCCCGGCCGAGAAGGAACTCCCGGAGGGCCGCCGCGCCGTTCCCGTCCTCCCGGGTCCCGGCATACGCCTTCCATTCCTTCAGGATGCCGAACAGCGCCTTCTGGACATCCGTCTCCTCCGCGCGCTCCCGGAATTCCTGCGTCAGCGCGGAATTCAGGAGCCCGATCAGGCTCATCTTTTCGTCGAACGGCGCATCCGCAAGCCGCTCCGCGCCCTCCGGGACCGCGCCCTCAAGGATGTCCGGCACCCTTACCGCGGCGCTGTACTTCTGCCAGAACTCGTAGTAGGCTGTGAAATCCTTCGCGATCTCCGGGTCCATAAGGAACGATGAGACCATCGCCTCTCCGATGGGCTGTCCGAGCGCCTCATAGGCCTTCAGCGACTCCGACAGGTCCTCCCAACCGCGCGCCGTCACGAAACGCCGCCCGCTGACCTCGCTCCGGATGGAATAGAAATGCTCCTTCCGGATGGAAAGGTAGGCGAGGACCGCCCCGTGGACGCCCGCCCCGAGCGCGTACTCCTTCCAGACGCCGAGGTCCGCCTCCACGTCGAGCCGCTTCACGCGGTCCAGCGTGACCAGGTCAAAGTCCCGCACCGACCGGTTGTATTCCGGCGGATTGCCTGCTGTCACGATCACGAACCCCTCGGGGACCTCATGCGCGCCGAACGTCTTGTACTGCAGGAACTGCAGCATGGTCGGCGCGAGCGTCTCCGAAACGCAGTTGATCTCGTCCAGGAACAGGATCCCCTCCCGTATCCCGGTCTGCTCGATCCTGTCATAGATCGATGCCACGATCTCGCTCATCGTATACTCGGTGACGGAGTACTCCCGCCCGCCGTAGTCCCGCTTCGCGATCATGGGCAGGCCGATGGCGCTCTGCCTTGTATGGTGCGTGATCGTATAGGAAACGAGGCTGATCCCCATCTCCTCCGCGATCTGCCGCATCACCGCAGTCTTTCCGATGCCCGGCGGTCCCATAAGAAGCACCGGCCGCTGCCGCTCCCGCGGGATCACGAGGCTCCCGTCCCCGTCCCGCAGAAGGTACGCGCGCACCGTGCGCATGATCTCTTCCTTTGCCTCACGTATATTCATATCTCTTCCTTTTCCGTCCCCGCGGCTGATGCTCCCGCACCTCCGCTTATCTTCCCGTCCCGCGGCCGATGTTCCCGCACCTCCGCTTATCTTCCGTCCCGCGGCCGATGCTCCCGCACCGCCGCTTATCTTCCCGTCTTCGCGGCCGATGCTCCCGCACCGCCGCGGCGCACATCCCCGCACCGGTCACGCCGGCCCGAGAAACAGCTTCATGGCCCAGTCCGGCACGTCCCTGTCCGTGTGGTCCGAGTCCTCCCGGAACACGAACGCCGTATCGTAGTGGGGCGGTCGCGCCGGAAACGCGCCGTATCCGTCCGTAAAATACAGAAGCCCGCGGAGGTCCCGGATATCCCCGTTCCGCTCAAGCTCCTCCACATACCGGAACACAGGCCGGAAATCCGTCCCGCCTCCGCCGCGGACCGCGAAGCCGTCCGCGTATTTCTTCATGTCAGCAATGTCCGTAAGGAGCGTATCGCCCCGCACGCGCTCGTCGCACTCGATGATGTGGACCCGCACCTTCCGGAAAAAGCTTTCCTGCGACGCGAGGATCCCTGCCGTCTCCGAAAGAAACTTCCGCACCAGCTCCGCGTCGCACGAGGCGGATGTATCGATCGCGATGACCAGCTCCTCGATCCGCTTCGCCTCGCGGTATTCATTTTCCTCGATCAGGGGCATGTTACCGTACATCCGCAGCCCGTAATCGTAAAACCCGTAGTCAAAGGAATCCGGATCCACCCGGACCTCCTCCCGCACCACGGCAAATCTCCTCAGAAATTCCGTATAAAGCCCGCGCTTCTCAGTGGTCCAGCGAAGAAGCCTAAGCAGCTGCTCCCCGCCATGCCCGGCCTCGCTTCCTGCCGCCATGTCCTGCGCCGCGCGCTTTGCCTCCTTCTCCCAGTCCGATTCCCGGGGAAGGCGCGGCACTGCGATCTCCGGCTTTTCAGGCGGTTCCGGTCCCTTCCCGTCCTCCATCCGGTCCCAGAAGCTGTGGTCGCAGCGCCGGAACTCCCGCGTAAGCTTTTCCAGCATATCACGGTCCGGCGGATCCTCCTCGAAATGGCGGTAGATCTTCTCCGCCGTGAGTACATGAAGCTTCTCTTTGAGCCCGCCAAGGACCTCGTCCCGGAAGTCCGACGGGACACGCATGACCGCCGGAAACTTCAGCCCGTCAAGGCAGGCCTCCGCGGCGATGTCCGACGCAAGGTCCCAGAGCTCCCGGTCCGGGAAGCGCTTCGCCGCGTACATGTGGCGGAACAGGCAGTGCAGCACCATGTGGACGTAGGTCCGTTTCAGGAGCTGCGGCCGCTCGATGAATTCCGTGACGAGATACCTCGGATTGAACCGGATGAACGCCGCGTCCGTCCCGACCGCCCTGGTCGTCAGGTCCATGCGGTATGGAAGGCGGTCCAGCGCCGGCGCGAAAAAACGCATCGAAACGCAGAGCTCGGTTTTTATATAGGAAAGGATCTTCTGCCCCGCCGCGTCAAGCTCTTCTCTTGTTCCCACAGACAGCCCCTCCCTTCCTGCATTGCCACCGGAGCCCGCCGCATACCGGCTGCCCCGCAGGCTTTTTATCACTATCCGGCGAGAATACCCCACTGCTGCACACGGCGGGAGTATTCAAAGCTCCCGTACACACTAAACGCCTGCCGCGTATTCTATCATGCTCAGACGGGAATCCCTCGCTTCCGGAGGCGGCGGGAGCATTCAAAGATCATCCAGCGAAAACGCCGGCCGCTTTGTCCCTGCCTCCGCATCCATAAGGATCCCGACGATCTCCGTCTCTTTTTTCGCGGACGCGGTCTCCAGCGCTTCGCTGATCCCCGGGCCCTTCAGGAGCCCCCGCGACGCGAGAAATGAGACCCGCTCCGTGCTGCCCGTCTCCGCGAGATGCGGCAGCACGATCCCCATGGTCTTAAGAAGCTGGTCCTCATAGGCAGCCTCCGCCTCCGCCGACAGCCTGTACGGGAACATGAGCCGGGCAAATGCCGTCTCCGCGGCAAGGAGCGGACCGTCCGCCGCCGCGCGCGGAAGCAGGCGGTCATAGCCGCGGAAATCCACCGCCGCGCGGGTCACGATCTCCCGGTACGCGTAGCCGCAGCCCTCGATCCTCGGGTGGATCGCGCGGGCCATCGTGTCCTCATCGAAATCATTCACATATGAAGGGAAGTAAAGAAGCGCCTCCCCGCCGGAACGTACTGCTCCGCCCGGGTTCGGGACACATGTGCCCTCCCCGCCGGCATTCTCCTCTGTATCTGCAAATACGAACCGGAAGCTTATTGCCCTGTCCGTGTCCTGCAGGATGTCGCGCACACAGGAAAAGTTCCCGTCCTTCACGCGCACATCGACCACGGAAAGCCCTCCGCAGCCCCGCAGCGCGCCGCCGCTGACATCCGTCACCCCGTCCGGCAGGGAAATGCGCCTGAGCCCCGCGCAGTCATAGAACGCGAAGTCCATGATCCGCCGCAGACTGTCCGGAAGGCGCACATCCTCAAGGCTTCCCATACCGCGGAAGGCCCCGCGGCCGATGCTCCTGACCGCCAGTCCCCCGATCTCCTCAGGCACGGAAAGGACGGCGCGCGCGCCGTCAAAGCCCGTGATCTCCGCAGCCTGTCCGCCCCGGTATGTAATAACGTCATAAAGAAATGCCATAATTCCCGGCCCTTCCGCGATTTACCCTCTGTACCTGCCTATCATACCACAAAAGGACCGCCGCATTAAGGACGGCGCGTCATAATGAACGCCCGTTTCTCAATGCGGCGGCCCCGCTTGCTCAGTTCTTCCGGCCGGCTTCTTTTTTCCGTGCCGGCACCAGCATCAAAACATCCGCCTCCATGAAGGGATGCTCCTGTCAGTTACTCTTTTTCCGTATAGGACGTGATATATCCGTCCGCGTCAAGCGTAAAGGTCCCGCAAAGCTTCGCGTACCCCTCGTTCGGGAACCATCCTCCCGCAAAGTACGGGCCGCGCGCGTCAGCGCCCGAAGTGAAGTACTGCTCCGCCGTCATGACCGTCACGCCTGCGGCTGTACCAGATCCTTCCTCCGCAGACGTTCCTTCCGGTATGAGGCCACCTGCCTGGGAAGCAGTTGTCTCCGGCTGCGGAGCTTCCGTCTGGGACGCAAGTTCCTCCGGCTGCGGAACTTCCATCTGGGACGCAGCCGCTTCCGTCAGCTCCTCTCCGGTCCGGACCGCAGTTTCTTCGCTTAGCACCGCTTCAGGTATCTGGCTTTCCGCCGCGGCCGCTTTCCCGGGTGACACGCTGATCAGGGCATCCTTCCGGAAGAAGGCGCTCCCGCTGCTGTAAAGATCCGCGCTGTCAAAGCTTCCGTCCGCACTGCTCCGCT
>CACXDR010000294.1 GCA_902766415.1 uncultured Lachnospiraceae bacterium | reverse complement strand
TCCCAGAAGTTGTCCTCCTTGCCGAAACGGAAGATGCGGTCCTTCGCGACGCCGATCTCCTTGTTCCAGATGTCGAAGGCCTCGTCGTCATCCTGGAAGACGGACGGATAGAGGCGGTCCGGGTCAAGGCCGACGACCTCGGTCAGGAATTCCCAGGTCCAGGCGATCGCTTCGTGCTTAAAGTAGTCACCGAAGGAGAAGTTTCCGAGCATCTCGAAGAAGGTGCCGTGGCGGGCCGTCTTGCCGACGTTCTCGATATCGCCGGTGCGGATGCACTTCTGGCAGGTGCACACGCGTCTTCTCGGCGGGATCTCCTGTCCGGTGAAATAAGGCTTCAGCGGCGCCATGCCTGCGTTGATCAGCAGGAGGCTGTTGTCGTTGTGAGGTACCAGGCTGAAGCTCTTCATTGAAAGGTGTCCCTTGCTCTCGAAGAAATCAAGGAACATTTTGCGGAGCTCGTTGACTCCGTACTTTTTTGTGATCATGATCTATCCTCTTTTACGATATTTTCCTTAACATCCTGCTTGCCGCAGGACACTCCAAATTCGAATTTTATCACACGAAAAAGGAATGCACAAGTACCGCTTGAAGGCTGTACCTGTGCATCCCGTCAAAGTATGTCCTTATACCGTTCCAGAAGCTCATATGCCCGGTCCCGCGTCGCGGAAGCGCGCGTCAGCGTGTATCCGGTGCTGTTCTGCTGCTCCCCCGCGGAATTCCTGACTGCCTCCGCGGCCAGGTCGTCACGCTGCTTTTTCCAGTCCTGCTGGTCGCGCGCAAGCACGGCTGCCTCCTCCTTGGAAAGACGGTCCAGGATGGTCTGGTAAAGGGAGTTCATCTGCGTTTCCCAGTAGCGGAGCTGCGACGCCGCAGCGTTTTTCCGGGCCACGCCTCCCGTGCCGCCGCCCGCGCTCTGGGTCAGCTTCTCGATGGCGCGCTCTGTCTCCTCGAACTTGCTTTTGAATTCTTCGTATTTTGTCTGGCCTGACCTTATGGCGGTCCCGGGTCCCGCGTGGCCGATCGTTTCCGCGTCCGCCCCCGCACCGTCGTTCCTTTTCAGGCCTGCCCCCGGCCCGTGCTCCTCCATTTTAGGGGCTGTCCCGGCCTCCGGGTGGGCCTCCGCGTAGAAGACGCCTGCGGCGCTCTCCGCCGCCTGTACAGGCGCCGCGGCTTCGCTGAACCGCTTTCTCGCGGCGTTCACCGCGCCCTGCGTCATGAACGTAAAGAGGAACCCGAAAACAAGCATCCCGAGGATCAGGCGGTTCAGTCTCTGGTTCTTCATGCTTCCTGCTCCGTGTAGACATCGTCCGCGAGGTCCGTCCCGTCCGCGGCTGAGGTAGCGAGCCGGTCGCAGCGCTCGTTCTCCGGATGCCCCGCGTGTCCGCGGACCCACCGGAAGGTGACCTCGTGCGGCTCCATGGCCTTAAGCAGCCGCTTCCAGAGATCCACGTTCTTTACAGGCCCGGCCTTGCCGCGGTCCCAGTTCTTCTTCTGCCAGCTGTCGATCCAGTGGAGGTTGAAGGCGTCCGTCAGATATTTGGAATCGGAGACCACGGTGACGCGGCAGGGACGGTTCAGCGCCTCAAGTCCCGCGATGCAGCCCATGAGCTCCATACGGTTGTTCGTCGTCCTCCGGTACCCCTTCGAGATCTCCTTCTCATGCAGCGTCCCGCGGCTGTCCGTGAACTGCAGCACCGTGCCGAAGCCGCCCGGGCCGTCCGGATTGCCCCGGGCCGAGCCGTCGGAAAAAAGCGTCACCTCTGTCATATCTCAACGTCCCACTTGTCGCAGAGCGCGTTGATCTGGGAGGCGAGCTTCTTCAGATCCTTGTTCGGGGCGCCGGTGCTGGCCTCGATGATCTTCCTCAGGCGGTCCGCAGCCTCGACCACATGCGAATAGACGGTATTCCTCTGGATCGCGGTCTCCACCTCCGGAGATACCGGGATGCCCTCCGTCTGTTTGAGCCACATGCCCTTCGCGAGGTCGTAGACGGAGCCGGAGAACGGCGCGTCCGCCGTAAAGCCGTAATTCTTCGTGAGCAGCTCCAGGAACTCGGTCATCACGTTATCGTCGCCGTGGACGATAAACACCTGCGAGGGCTTCTCCTTAAAGGCCGTGATCCACCGGATCAGCCCGTTCTGGTCCGCGTGGCTGGACATGTCCTTCATCTGCGCGAATTTCGCATGCACCTCAATGGTCTCGCCGAAGATCTTGACCGTCTCCGCCCCGTCCTGGAGGATGCGCCCGAGCGTTCCCTCAGCCTGGTAGCCCGCGAACACGATGGTCGATTCCTTCCGCCAGAGGTTATGCTTCAGGTGATGCCGGATACGGCCGGCGTCGCACATGCCGGCGGCGCTGATGATGACCTTCGGGTTCTCCATGAAGTTGATGGCCTTCGACTCCTCCGCGGTGACCGCGGTGCGGAGTCCCTCGAACTGGATGGGGTTGATGCCCTCGCGCACGAGCTCCTGGGTCTCGTCGTCGAAGCAGTCCATCAGGTTGTTCTTGAAGACCTCCGTCGCCTCCATGGCAAGCGGGCTGTCCACCCAGACCTCGTAGTCCGGATGGCCGGTGATCATGTTGTCCTCGCGGATCCTGCGGAGGAAGTACAGGAGCTCCTGCGTGCGGCCCACGGCGAACGCCGGCATGACGACGTTGCCGCCGCGGTCGAAGGTCTCCTGCATGATCGCGGCGAGCTCGGCCGCGTGGTCCGTCTTCTCCTTGTCATGGAAGCGGTTCCCGTAGGTGCTCTCCATGACCACATAGTCCGCCTCCTCGATGTATTCGGGGTCGCGGATGAGGGGCTTCCCGGTGTTCCCGATATCGCCCGAGAACACGATCTTCTTCGAGACGCCGTCCTCCGTGAGCCAGACCTCGATGGACGCGGAGCCTAAAAGATGCCCGACGTCGACAAAGCGGATGATGATCCCCTCGTCGAGCTTTTTCTTTTCCTGGTAGTCCGCGGTCTCAAAAAGCCTCAGGACCTCCACCGCGTCCTCCATGGTGTAGACAGGCTCCACCATCTCGGCGCCTGCGCGCTGCCCCTTCCGGTTCCGCCACTCCGCTTCCGTCTCCTGGATATGCGCGGTATCCTTCAGCATGATCTGGCAGAGCTCGCGGGTCGCGGGCGTGGTGATGATCCGGCCGCGGAAGCCGTTTTTGTAAAGCAGCGGCACCATGCCGGTGTGGTCGATGTGCGCGTGCGTGAGGAGCACGAAATCGATCTCCGAAGCCGGGACGGGAAGATCCGCGTTCACAAAGATGTTCCGCCCCTGCTCCATGCCGTAATCCACAAGGATATGCTTTCCGTTGACGTTCAGATAATGACAGCTGCCTGTAACCTCGTGATCCGCACCGATGAATTCAAGGATCATAGCCGCCTCCATGTTATATGGGATGCTCAAAGCGAAATTATGTCAATTACATTATAACATGAAAGAGGACCGCCTCCACTTTTTTCTTCTTCAAAGAGGAGGCGGTCCTGTGCGTTTTCTGATTTCAGGAGTGCGGATCATTCACTCAGGTATGCGCTTCTTACCTTCGGGTCGTTCAGGAGGTCCGAGGCGCTTCCGGAGAGGCTTATGCTGCCGGTCTCAAGGACGTAGGCGCGGTCCGCGATGGACAGGGCCTTCTTCGCGTTCTGCTCGACCAGGAGCACCGTGGTGCCGCTTTCATGGATCGCGCGGATGATGTCGAAGATCTCGTTGACGTAGATCGGCGAAAGGCCCATGGAGGGCTCGTCCATGACGATCATCTTCGGGCGGCTCATGAGCGCGCGCCCCATGGCGAGCATCTGCTGCTCGCCGCCGGAAAGCGTTCCTGCCGGCTGGTTCCTGCGCTCCTCAAGGCGCGGGAAGCGCCTGTAGACCTCCGCGAGGGTCTCCTGGATGCCGTCCTTGTCGTTCCTTGTGAAAGCCCCGAGCATAAGGTTCTGGAGGACCGTCAGCTGCGCGAACACGCGCCGGCCTTCCGGAACGTGCGCAAGCCCTTCCTTCACGAGCTCGTGGCCCGGGATGTGGGTGATATCCTTCCCGTTATAGAAGATCTTTCCGTTCTGCGGCCTGATAAGGCCTGTCACCGTGTGGAGCGTGGTCGTCTTGCCCGCGCCGTTCGCGCCGATCAGCGTGACGATCTCTCCCTGGTTCACTTCAAAGGAGATCCCTTTGATCGCGTGGATCATGCCGTAGTAGACATGGAGATCCCTGACTTCAAGCAATGCAGACATGTATTCTTCCTCCCCGCTTTAGTCGCCCAGATAGGCCTTGATGACTTCCGGATCGTGGAGCACCTCCGACGTCTCGCCCTGCTTCAGGACGCGGCCGAAGTTCAGGACCGTAAGCCGCTCGCAGATGCCTGCGACCAGCTTCATGTCATGCTCGATCAGAAGGATGGTCATATCAAAACGGTCGCGGACCAGGCGGATGGTCTCCATGAGCTCCGCGGTCTCGTTCGGGTTCATGCCGGCCGCCGGCTCGTCAAGGAGAAGGAGCTTCGGCTCCGTCGCCATGGCGCGCGCGATCTCGAGCTTTCTCTGCATGCCGTAGGGAAGGTTGCTCGCGGTCACGTCCGCGTGCCCCTCAAGTCCGAAGACCTCGAGAAGCTGCATGGCCCGCTGGTCCATGGCCTTCTCCTGCTTCCGGAAGTTCGGGAGCCTGAGGATCCCCTCCAGGGTGCTGTATGGATAGTGGTTGTGCAGTCCGGCCTTGACGTTGTCAAGTACTGTGAGCTGGTTGAAAAGGCGGATGTTCTGGAAGGTCCTTGCGATCCCCGTCTTGTTGATCTCGACGCAGCTCTTCCCGGTGATATTGTCGCCGTCAAGCTTGACGTAACCGTTGTCCGGCTTGTAGACGCCTGTCAGCAGGTTGAAGATGGTGGTCTTGCCCGCGCCGTTCGGGCCGATCAGGCCGTACAGCTCATTCTTTTCTATTTCCACGCTGAAATTGTCAACAGCCTTCAGGCCGCCGAAGGAAATGCTCAGCGCTTTTACTTCAAGCATAGCCATGGTCTCAGGCCTCCTTTCCTGTTTCCGTGCCGCGCTTCAGGCCGCCGAAGACGCGGTTCCTGAACTGGATGAAGGACGGCGCGGAGGTGAGGAGCATCATGAGGATCAGGACGATCGAGTAGATCAGCATGCGGTAGTCGTTCAGGCCGCGCAGGAGCTCCGGGAGGAGCGTCAGCACGACGGCCGCGATGACCGAGCCGCGGATATTGCCGATCCCGCCCATGACGACGAAGACCAGGATCATGATGGACTGGTTGTAGCCGAAGTTCTTGGAAAGCGCCTGCAGCGTGTTGAGGTTGTGCGCGTAGAGCACGCCGCCCACGCCCGCGATGGCCGCGGAAATTGTGAACGCGAGCAGCTTGAAGTTCGTCACGTTAAGCCCGATGGACTCCGCCGCGATCCGGTT
>CACXDR010000293.1 GCA_902766415.1 uncultured Lachnospiraceae bacterium | reverse complement strand
TTTGATGTCGCTTCATATGATCTTTTGAACGGTCCTACCGCTTGCAGAAGCAGAGGATCCCTGCTTCTATCGTATTGGTGTTTTGATCACTTTTCAAGCCAATTTATGCTGCATTCTTAAGGAACAGCCGGAGTTCTTCCCGAAAGATACTGATGGCCGCACTGATATTGCGTCCAGGCTCAGGTCCGCGCCGGGGACTCATCCTGGTTCAAAACTTAAGCAGGGGTATTCCCGCCGGATAATGATATAATACAAAAGAAAGCAGGGCACGGCCGCGCGAAAGAAAGCGCGGCGGCCCTGAAGCCGTTTCTTTTTTCTGTTTTATGGAGGTTTCTTATGAGCAGACTTTCTTCCCCCGTCCGGGTCCGCGGCCTGGAGCTTAAAAACCGTCTGATCCTCCCGCCCATGGCTGTCGTGAAGGGCGATGAGAGGAACTTCGTCACCGATGACACCTGCGCCTACTACACGGAAAAGGGCGCCATGGGCTTCGGCCTCATCGTGACCGAGCACTGGTTCGTCTCTAAGGAGGGTCAGGCAAGCGCGACGCAGCTTTCCGCCGCCCGCCCGGAGGACCTGGAGGGCATGAAGAGGATCGCCGACGCCGTGCACCGCGGCGATACGCCGGTCATGGCGCAGCTGAACCACGCGGGCTCTGCCGCCTTCCGGAGCGTGACCGGGCTCACGCCCATGGGGCCGTCCGAAACGCACTGCCCCGGGCTCGGGGACCAGGACCTCATGCCCCACGTCATGACGAAGGATGATATCCTCCGCGTGACGGACGCCTTTGTCCGCGCGGCGCGCATGGCGCAGTCTGCCGGCTTCGACGGCGTGGAGATCCACGCGGCGCACGCCTATCTTCTCTGCGAGTTCTTCTCCCCGCTCATGAATCTCCGGACCGACGACTACAACGGCAGCACGATCGAAGGACGGACGCGCTTCACCCTTGAGGTGATCCGCGCGGTCCGCGACGCGGTCGGCGGGGACTATCCCCTCTCGCTCCGTCTCGGCGGCTGCGACTTCATGGAGGGCGGGAGCACCCCGGAGGACGCCGCAGCTGCCGCGAAGCTCTATGAGGCAGCTGGGATCGACCTCTTTGACACCTCCGGCGGCCTCTGCTACTACCGGAACCCGTTGAACCGCGAGCCCGGCTACTTTGCCGAAGAGACCCGCGCCGTGAAGGCAGCCGTCTCCGCCCCGGTGGTCCTGACCGGCGGCATAAGCACGCCCGAAGACGCGGAGCGCTTCCTCGCCGAAGGCGCCGCCGACGTGATCGGCGCAGGCCGCGTATTCATCAAAGCCTCCTCCGGCGTCTCCTCCTGGCTCAAATAATTTCGACCATGGGGACTGTCCCCGTGGCCCAACACTTTTCCGCGAATCTGTTGATTAACCGGTCAAGTGTTGAGCCATCGGGACAGTCCCCATGGCCGTTTTTTCATGAGAGGCTGAAGTCTGTATCGAGAAAGATCTCCGTCCGGTAGTCCGGGTACATTTCCTTCACCTTCGCGGCGATCTCTTCATGGACCTTCTCGCGGTCCTTCGCATCGAAGCTTACGACGGCGTCGAACCGGATGGTCTTCGTCTTCTCGTCCACGTGGAAGCCGTGGACCTCAAGCACATGCTCATGCTTTAGGACCGCCTCCATGACCCGCTCCCGCATCCGGACAGCGTGCTCATCCCTGGTATTCAGGGAATATACACTGATCGCCGTCAGGATCACCTGATGCTTTTTATAGACCGCAGCAGTGATCTCCCGGGTGAGGGTGTCCAGCTCCTCCGCGGAGGTCGTGTCCGGCACCTCGATGTGGATCGAACCGTTAAAGGTGTCCGGCCCGTAATTATGGAGGATCAGGTCGTATGCCCCCCGGACGCCCGGGAACGACGTGACCGTCGCCCTGATAGCCCGCGCGAGGTCCGCGTCCGCCCGCTCGCCCAGCACCTTCGAGATCGTCTCCCTCAGCATCTCGATGCCGGCCTTGATGATCACAAGCGAGATGACCGCGCCGAGCCATGCCTCGAGGGAAATGCCCTTCCAGAGGTACACGACCGCTGCCGCCAGGGTCGACGCGGAGATCACCGCGTCAAGCCGGGCGTCCTCCCCGGAATTCACGAGGGAATCGGAGTTCACCCTCTCTCCGACGGACTTTACGTATCTCCCGAGCAGGAGCTTCACCACGACGCCCGATGCCACGATGACCAGCGCTGCGGTGCTGTAGTCCGGCACGTCCGGCGTAATGATCTTCTTCACCGACTCCACGAACGACGTGAGACCCGCGTAAAGAACGATCACCGAGATCACCATGGCGCTCAGGTACTCGACCCTTCCGTGCCCGAAGGGATGATCCCGGTCCGGCTCCTTGCCAGCAAGCTTCGTTCCCACGATCGTGATCAGGGACGATGCCGCGTCGGAAAGATTGTTCACCGCGTCAAGGACGATGGCGATGGAGTGCGACATGATCCCTACCACTGCCTTGAACGTCGCGAGAAACACGTTCGCGAGGATCCCGATGATGCTGGTCCGGATGATGGTCCTGCCGCGCGCGCCCTCCTCCTCCAGCACATTCTTATCCCGGATCTTTTTCTTCAGACCCTTTTCCGCTTCCTTTACGGTTTCCATGATCCGTGTACCTCTCTCTGTATGCGCCGGTCCGGCCCGGCGCGTTTTTTTCCTCAACAGTTAAACACCTTCACTATCTTACCACAAAATCAGCCATGGGGACTGTCCCCATGGTCAAACACTTTTCCGCAAATGTGTTGATTAACCGGTCAAGTGTTGAGCCATCGGGACAGTCCCCATGGCTGATTGTCATGCCGCGAAAAAGAATATATACTTGACTCAGGCACAGATTTTTTCAGATAACTTAAGGAGGACCCGCCCATGACGCAGTTCTTTCTCGGCGCCTTCCCGGATATGAAGGAGGTCTACCGGAAAAACGACGAGGCGACGCTCGCCGACTTTGTGGATCCCGACCGGATGGTCATCGTCAACCGGCGCGCCCTCATGTCCTACGACGTCCTGATCCAGCCGGACACCCTGAAGATCTTCCGTCTCCTGGATCCCGCGTGCCCCCTCAGGCAGCAGGTCAACCTTTCAAAAAACGAGGCGGAGGATGCTGCCCGCGAGGCGAGGGAGGAGATCCGCCGCCGCCATCCGTCCCTTGCGGGATGCGAAGAGCGCCCGGACATCCGGCCGCTGGCGACACGGATCATCTGGGGGACCTACTCCCTGTTCCAGCTGAACCGGCTGTCAGACGTCCTTATCCAGGCGCCCCACTATATATCCGTAAGAAAGTCCATCAAATCCCGTTAAAACGAAAGCAGACAGCCCACCGGAGCTTTCCTGCCGGTCTCTCAGATCTCCTTCAGCCTGTCGAGCTGGCTGATCGACAGGTTCCCGCCCGAGACAAAGAAGCATACCTTTTCATCCGGGCGCACCTTGACAAGGCCCGCGAGCACGGCGGCCATCCCGATCGCGGAGGAGGGCTCCGCGAAGATCTTCCCCTCCGTAAGAAGGAGCTTCTGCGCCTTCAGTGTAAAGCTGTCCGGAACGTCGGCGATCTCGTCGACGTTCTTTTTTATGACCGGGAAGCACTTGGTGCCCGGATGGTTCGAGACCAGCGCGTCAGCGGCAGTCGGCTGCTGCGGGACGTTGACCGGCTCCCCTGCCTTAAGGCTTGCCGTGTAGCGCGGCAGCGGCTCCGGCTCCGCGCCGATGATCCTGACCCGCGGTCCCAGCTCCCGCACCGCAGTCGAGATCCCGCTTAAAAGCCCGCCGCCGCTTAAGGGGACGATCACCGTCTCCACGTCCGGCAGCTGCTCCATGATCTCGATCCCGGCGCTTCCCTGCCCGGCCATGACGTTATAGTCGTCGTACGGCGGGATGAACACCGCCTTCTTCTCCGCGCTGATCCGCTCCGCCACTTTAAACCGCTCCACCGCCGGACACTGCACCACCTCCGCGCCGAGCGCGAGGATGTTCTGCACCTTGATCTCCGGCGCCGAATCCGGGATGACGACCGTCGCGGGGATCCCCTTCATCTTCGCCGCGAACGCGCACGCGCGCCCGTGGTTCCCGGACGATGCCGTCACGATGCCGCCCTTCAGCTCCTCCGCGGAAAGGCTCATCACCGCGTTCATGGCCCCACGGAACTTGAACGACCCGGTCTTCTGCATGCAGTCCGCCTTCACGTAGACCCGGCACCCGAGCGCCTCGTCCAGCGCCTCCGCGCGGATCATGGGAGTCCTCCTGATCTCACCGCGGATCCTGTCGTAAGCTTCCTTCACCATACTGAAACCGAATTCCATGCTTAAATCCTCCTCTCACGAAAGACGGAGCCGCTTTCCGCGCCTCCGCCTTTCTGCCTGGGTCATATCTGATCACTTGTTTGCGAGCCATCCCCGGATCTCGGAGACGCCCCTGAACTTCTCGAAGGAATCCCCGTGCACCAGGATCATGGTCGGGGCCTGCATGACGCCGTACTTCTCGACAAGGTCCGGCTCCTCGTTCGCGTTCACCGTGGTGTAGCTCACGCCCTCTTTCCCGAGGATCGCCTCCGCCGCCCTGCAGTTCGGGCAGGTCGGGGTCTTGAACAGGAGGACGTCAGACCAGAGCGAGGTCTGTCCGACCGGCGTGCCCGCCGCGGCATCCGCGGCTGCCTGCTTCATCTCCGGGACCAGCGGCTCGTCCACCGGCGCCGGGACCGGGCCGGTATGCGTCAGGACGGAGCGGCCGATGTTGTAGACCTTCCTGTCCTTATACTCCTGGACCTTTCCGTCATTCCAGTTCTGGACCGGACGGTAGTAGCCGGTAATGCGGCTGTAGACCTCTGTCTTCTGTCCGCAGATCGGGCAGGTGAACTGCTCGCCGGAGAGATATCCGTGATCCCTGCAGACCGAGTAGGTCGGGGACATGGTGTAGTACGGGAGCTTATAGTTCTCCGCGATCTTGCGGACCAGGTTCGCCGCCGCCTTCCAGTCCGGAAGCTTCTCGCCGAGGAACGCGTGGAACACGGTCCCGGAGGTGTAGAGCGTCTGCAGATCGTC
>CACXDR010000292.1 GCA_902766415.1 uncultured Lachnospiraceae bacterium | reverse complement strand
TGCCCCTTCGGCGTCATGGCCCGCGAGGCGGACAACCGCAGGCCTGCCTATTACCTTTTTGAGAAGGCTTATGACTGAGAGGAACGTCTATGTTTGATCTTGAAGAATACCTGAAGCAGATGGAGACCCTCGTGAACATCGACTGCGGCTCGCACGATCCGGAGGGCATCAACAAGGTCGCCGACTACCTTGAGCAGTGGTACCGGGAGATCGGATGGACCGTAAAGCGGCACGATCTCGGGCCGGAGACCGGCAACCTTCTTGAGATCAGCAACCGCCCGGCGGACCACTACGACGCGATGTTCGTCGGCCATATGGACACGGTCTTCCCGGCCGGGACATGCGCGGAGCGGCCGTTCACGCAGGACGGCACCTACTGCTACGGCCCGGGCGTCGGCGATATGAAGGACGGCGACCTCGCCATGTTCCAGGTGGCGAAGAACCTGAGCCCGGAAGCCATGGAGAAGCTGAACATCTGCATGTGCTATAATCCGGATGAGGAGATCGGCAGCGTTTATTCAAAAGATCTTCTTGACAGGATCGGCGCGCGCGCGGAACATATATATGTGATGGAATCCTCCGGAAAGAACGGGTACTGCCACTGCTTCCAGAGAAAGGGAAGTCTCAATTACGAGATCGAATTCCACGGAAAGGCAGGACACGCGGGGTTCATGTTCGAGCTTGACGTCGCGTCCGCCGTGAAGGAGATGGGCCATTACATCGTCGCGCTGATGGAGCTCGCCGACCGTGAGAAGGATACCACCGCCAACGTGGGGATCGCGAACGGGGGCATCGCGACGAACGTCGTCGCGGACTACGCGAAGATCTCCGTGGAGATGCGCTACAAGGATCCGAAGGAGCAGCAGCGGATCGAGGCATACGTGGACAGCCTGGTGAACGGGGAGCCCTTCGTTCCGGGCGTGAAGACGGAGATCGTCAAAAAACGGGTCATGACCGCATGGAACCAGACGGAAGAGGGCTGGAAGTATATCGAAAGGGTCAGGACCGTCGCCGCGCGGGAGGGGATCCCGTTCGAGGACAAGGACCGCGGAGGCCTTTCAGACGCGAACCATCTCTGCAACGTCTGCCCGCGCTGCCTCGACGGCATGGGCCCGCAGGGACAGTTTGACCACAGCCCGAACGAGCGGAGCGAGATCGCTTCCGCAGAGCCGTGCGTGAAGCTCCTTCTCGCGCTGATGGATGACCTTGCCGCGGAAAAATGAACACCCCTGCCGCTTCCGGAAGCGGGGGATGTTCGCAAGGCAATAAAAAAAAAGAAGAACGGACGGGGACAAGATGAACGGGGACAGACAGACCATGCCTGACGCGAAAGCCGCAACGCCGCTTTATCTCCAGATCAGAGAGATCCTGGAGCAGAGGATCGCCTACGGCGAGCTTGAAGCGGGGGACCGCCTGCCGTCGGAAAGCGAGCTGGCAAAGCAGTTCGGCGTGAGCATCATCACGATCCGGAACGCGGTCGCCGATCTCTGCAAACGCGGCCTGCTCGAAAAAAAGCAGGGAAAAGGAACGTTTGTAAAAAAGAGCAAGGTGTTAAGGAACGGAAGCGCCCTGTACAGCTTTTCCCAGGACTGTTTAAGCCAGGGGATCGTCCCCGGGGGACGCATGCTGGAGAACTCCCTGGTCCGGATGGACCGGAAGACCGCTGCGAAGCTGGGGCAGAAGCCCGGGAGCCAGGGGGTCCTGATCGAGCGGCTGCGGTACGCGGACGGGAAGCCCGTCGTGATCGAACGCTGCGTGTTTCCCCTGCAGTACGCGTACCTTCTCGGGGAACGCTTCGACGACAATTCCCTGTTCGCGTTCCTGAAGGAGAAGGGCCAGGTCGTGCTGACGCGCTCCGACAAGGAGATCGAGCTCTGCCGCGCGACGAAGAAGGAAGGGGAGCTCCTGGAGGTCCCGGAAGGGACGGCCCTCATGCTCGTGAAGAGCGTCGCTTACGTGAACGGCAGCGAGCCGGTGTACGTCGGGCGGCAGGTGATGAACGGAGAACGGTTCACGCTGCGGCTTTCCCAGGGCCCCGGCCTCTGAGAACCGGAGCCGTATAAAGACAGTTCAAGTCCCGCCCGAGGGACCTGCGCGCCGCGCGCGCATTTCTTCTGAAATAAAAGACCCTGTCCAGGCCGGATGTGGTAAGATCCGGACAGGACAGGGTCAAGTTTTGTTTCATGGGAGGCCGGGCCTTTTTTCACGGACAGGCCCGGGACCAGGCCGTTATTTCATCTGCTTCCGGGCGAAGGAGCCGGCGATCCCCAGCTCCGCGCGGTACTTCGCGACGGTGCGCACCGCGACCGTCACGCCGCCGCCCGACAGGAGCTCGGAAAGCTTCCGGTCGCTCAGGGGCTTTTCCGGGTCCTCGTCCCGGATGAGGATCGCGAGCTGGCGTTTCACCGCGATGCGCGAATGCCCGCTTACGGAGCGGCTGAAGAAAAAGCTTAAGGGGTAGACGCCCTGGCGGCACTGCAGGTACTTGTCGCGCAGCGCGCGGTGGACGGTCGTCGGATGGATCCCGAGAAGGTCCGCGAGGTCCGCAAGGCGCATAGGCACCGGGTCGGGGCTTTTCTCAAGGAAGAAGTCCTGCTGGACCGAGACGAGCGCGTCCGCGCAGCGGGAGATCGTGCTTTTTCTCCGCCCGAGGCTGTCGATCAGCTCCTTCGCGCCGTGCACGCGCTCCTTCAGCCACTTGCGGGTCTCATCGTCCGCCTCCTTCGCGAGGCTCTCGTAGTAGGAGCTGATCCCGAGCTGCGGGAGGCAGTATTCGTTTACGAGCGCGGTCAGGACGCCGCCGTCCTCCACCACGTAGATGTCGGGGCGCACGTAGACCGCGGTCTCCTGCGTCTCGAAGGCGCTGCCCGGCTTCGGGTCGAGCGAGACGATCGTCTTCTCCGCGGCGCGGATCTCCGCCTCCGTGAGGGAGAGCTTCCGCGCGATCGCGGCGTACTGCTTCTTCCCGAGCTCCGGGAGGCAGCTGCGGACGATGGCCTCGGCGGCGGCGTCCCTGATGCCGCGGCGGGAAAGCTGGAGCAGCAGGCATTCGGAGAGCGTCCGGGCCGCGACGCCCGGCGGGTCCAGCGACTGGAGGACGGAGAGCGCCTCCTCCGCGAGCTCCTCCGGAACGCCCATGGCGACCGTCGCGTCGATGTCTTCCTGGTCGATGTACCCGTCGTCGTCGATGAGCCGCGCGAGGTATTCCGCGGCGGCAGCGGCGGGCTTCGTGAGCGTGAGGCGGCCGAGCTGGTCGAGGAGGAACGCGGTGAGCGTTTCGGTCCTCAGGTCCTCGCGCCCGTATTCGGGCCGCTCCGCGTCCTCGTGCCGGAAGGTCGCGTGGACCGGGGAGGTGTCGATCCAGGAGAAGCGTTCCCTGAGGGCGGCGAATTCCGCCGGCAGGGCGGCATCGTCCGCGTATTCAAGCACCGGGTTTTCGTTGACAGCCTCCTTAAGATAGCTGATCAGCTCGTCGGTATTCATCTGCAGGACCTTCATGGACTGGAGGAGCTGCGGCGTCAGGTGGAGCTCATTCTTAAGGTGCTGGGTAAGATGCAGGGGCAAAACAGGACCTCCTTAAGGGAGAAAGGAAAAACAGATGTTTCAGACGACGCTTTGTTATCTTGAAAAAGACGGGCAGTACCTCATGCTGCACCGCGTAAAGAAGAAGGACGATCTCAACGAAGGCAAATGGGTCGGGATCGGCGGCAAGTTCGAGGAGGGCGAGAGCCCGGAGGACTGCCTGTGCCGCGAGGTCCTCGAGGAGACCGGGCTTACGCTGGACAGCTGGCGCTACCGGGGGATCATCACCTTTGTTTCCGACAAGAGCAAAATGGGCACGGAGTACATGCACCTCTTCACCTCGGACCGCTTTTCGGGGACGCTCCACGAAAACGACGAGGGCGTCATGCGCTGGGTGCCGGTCGGGGAGGTCCCGTCGCTGAACCTCTGGGAGGGCGACCGGATCTTCCTTAAATATCTTCT
>CACXDR010000291.1 GCA_902766415.1 uncultured Lachnospiraceae bacterium | reverse complement strand
GGTCTGTCTCGCCCTTTACCGGCTGTGCCCTTCGCGGATCGTGTCATCCCCGGTCCGTACCGGCTTCGGAACGGTGCGCACGGCGCATGGCGTTCTTCCGGTACCTGCTCCCGCGACGGCGGAGCTCCTGAAAGGGATCCCGTGCGAGGCGGGACCGATCGAGGGAGAGCTCTGCATGCCCACCGGAGCGGCGCTTGTATCGCAGTTCGTGAAAGAATTCGGAGCGCGGCCGCGGATGACCGTCGGCGCGGTCGGATACGGGCTCGGAAAAAAGGAATTTCCGGTCCTCAACGCGGTGCGGGCGTTCCTCGGGGAAACGGAGGACGCCGCGGACGCGGCCGGCGCGATGCCGGACGGAGTCACGGCGGAAACGATCCTGGAGCTCGCGTGCAACCTCGACGACATGACGGCGGAAGAGATCGCCCACGCGGCGGAGCGCATCGCGGAGGCGGGCGCGATCGACGTCTTCCAGCTTCCCTGCGGCATGAAAAAGGGCCGCATGGGGATCCAGCTGGAGGTCCTGTGCCGCGGGGAGAAAAAGGCCGAGGTCCTTGCCGCGGTCTTCCGCCACACGTCGACTCTCGGGGTGCGCGTGCGCGGCACGGAGCGGTTCGTCTTAAGCCGGACGGAGGAGACGGCGGACACAAAGTTCGGACCCGTCCGCAGAAAGCTCTCCGGGAGCGGAAGCTTCGCGAAGGAGAAGTGGGAGTATGAAGACCTCGCCCGCATCGCGCGGGAAAATGGGCTTTCCATACGGGAAGTGAAGGAGCGGCTCTGACCCCGGGGCGGTCCCGTTTTCTTGACAGCCGCGGCTGGCGGGCGTAGGATACAAGTTGTGGTTTTTGCTTTATTGATTTAATGCGGCGACGCGCGCCGTCCCGCAAAATGATAAAAAAGAGGTGTGATATGGTTATTTCCGAAAACATGCAGGATCTGGTCGTCAACAGTTCCGCGATCCGGAAGCTCTTCGAGGAAGGGCTTCAGATGGCAGAGCGCATCGGGAAAGAGAACGTCTACGACTTTTCGCTCGGGAACCCGTCGGTCCCCGCGCCCGCGAAGGTGAAGGAATCCATCCGGCAGATCCTCGACGAGGACGATCCGGTCTACGTGCACGGCTATATGAAAAACGCCGGCTACGACGAGGTCCGCAAGGCGGTCGCCGATCACCTGAACCGGGAGTTCGGTGAGAACTACGGGATCGAAAACGTCATCATGACGGTCGGCGCGGCCGGCGCGCTCAACTGCGTCCTGCGCGCCCTGATCAATCCGGGCGACGAGGTGATCTGCTTCGCGCCGTTTTTCGGGGAATACCGAAGCTATATCGCGAATTTCGGAGGAAAGACCGTGGCGGTCCCGCCGAACACGGAGACCTTCCAGCCGGATCTTGCGGCGTTTCTTGAACGGGTCAATCCTCTGACGAAGGCCGTGATCCTGAACTCCCCGAACAACCCGACCGGCGTGATCTACAGCGCGGAGACGCTCGACGCGCTCCAGAAGACGCTCGAGGAGGCGGAGAAAAAGGCGGGCCATCCGATCTTCGTGATCTGCGACGAGCCGTACCGCGAGCTCGTCTACGACGGGGCGGAGGTCCCGTTCATGCCGGCGCACATCAAAAATACGATCGTCTGCTATTCGTTCTCGAAGACGCTGTCGCTCCCTGGCGAGCGCATCGGATATATGCTCGTTCCGGGCCGGATCGACGCGTTCGAGGAGATGCAGGGGGCGCTGATCTGCGCGAACCGGTGCCTTGGCTACATCAACGCGCCGTCGCTCTTCCAGCTGGTCGCCGCGAGGTGCCTCGAGGAGAAGGCGGACATCGAGGCGTACGACCGGAACCGGAAGCTGATCTACGGTGCCCTTACGGAGATGGGCTTTACCTGCGTGAAGCCGCAGGGCGCGGTTTATCTCTTTGTGAAATCCCCGGTCGAGGACGAGATGAAGTTCGTCGAGGAGGGGAAAAAGCTCGGCATCATCATGGTCTCGGCGAAGAGCTGGGGCTGCCCGGGCTACGTCCGCCTCGCGTACTGCGTGAGC
>CACXDR010000290.1 GCA_902766415.1 uncultured Lachnospiraceae bacterium | reverse complement strand
CTGTCCCCACGTTATACCACAAAGCAGCGGAAAATGCACAGAAAAACGGCCGTCAGCTTTTCAGCTTCAGGCCGTTTTTCTGTCTTACTTCTGCTTCTTCGCCTCAAGGTAATCGTTCAGCTCGGTGTTCAGGATATCCGTGATGAACATGTGGCCCGGGGCGTGGGTGATGACGATCGGGGGCTTCGCGTTCTCGACTGCCGCCTGCGGGGTCACGCCGCAGGGCCAGAAGACCGTGATCTCGCCCGGATAGATATCGACCGCCTCGCCGTAATCCGGCTTCATCGGATCAGCGACGCCGACGTCCTTCGGGTCTCCCATGTGGACCGGAGCGCCGTGGACGTTCGGCATCTTTACGGTGATGTCGTACGCCTTCTTCGCGTTCTCCGGCGTCATGGGACGCATGGAGCAGACCATCGGGCCCGAGAACGGGCCTGCCGGGACTGTCTGGATGTTCGTCTTGAACATCGGGACGTTCCTTCCCTGGGTGATGTGGCGCACGTCGATGCCCTCGCGGATCAGTGCCTCCTCGAACGAGAAGGAGCAGCCGATCAGGAAGCCTACATAGCCTTCCTTCCAGTATTCGGAAGCGTCTGTCAGCTCCTTCGTGAACACGCCGTTCTCATAGACGCGGTATCTCGGGATGTCGGTGCAGATATTGCCTCCCTCGCCCATGTCGTGCGTCTCCGGGGTCCCCTTGATGATCTCAAGGATCGGGCAGGGGAAGGGGTTCCTCTTCGCGTACTCCTCAAAGTCCGCCGCGTACTCCGGTGGAAGGATGACAAGGTTCGCCTGCGCGTATCCCGCGCACATGCCTGCGGTCGGGAAATCGATCTTTCCCTCGCGGATCAGCTGGCGGACGTCCGCCGGTTTCATGTTGATGTAAGGGGTAATATCAAACGCCATAATGATCTCCTTTTCTGAAGGGGAAATGACGGGTTGCTCACCTGTCGAAGGTGTAATGGAGGATCCGCATGGTCGCGCGCTGCGCGCTCAGGGCCTCCTGCGCGTCCTCGACGCTGGTCTTCTGGAAGCGGACCTTGTCGCCCGCCTTCATCTGCGCGAGGAAACGGAAGTCCGCGGTGATGACGTTCGCGATCTTCGTGTAGCCGCCGGTCGTCTGGCGATCGGAAAGCATGATGATCGGCTTTCCGGCGGACGGGACCTGCACGGCGCCGAACGCGATGCCGTCGGAGATGATGTCGCCTCCGTTTTTGTGCTCGATGACCGGTCCTTCAAGACGGCATCCCATCCGGTCGAACTCCGGCGTCACGGTATAGGTCTCAGAAAGGAAGGTCCTGATTCCTGCCTCCGTGAACATATCGTCCTGCGGTCCCATGATCACGCGGATCGTGTATTCCTTTCTCGGGACGAACTCGGGGGCGAAGCCGCGGATATCAAAGTTGTGGATGGTCTCCTTCGGGTCGCGGAAGCCGATCTGGTCGTCCTTCGCAAGCTTCCGGCCCTCAAGGCCTCCGATCTTCGCTTTCATATAGGTAGAGCGGCTTCCCATGACAAGCGGGAGATCGAGTCCGCCGGCAAACGCGATGTAGGCGCGGCAGCCGCCCTTCAGCCCGGTAAATTTCAGGGTCTGGCCGGCATCGACCTTGACGGCCCTGTAGGTGGGGATGAGCTTCCCGTCGACGGAGGCGCCGAGGTCCCCGCCGGTGACCGCGATGATGTTCGTAACGTCAAAGCGGATCTGCGGGCCCATCATGGTACACTCGAGCACCGCCTCGTTGTCGTCGTTGCCGACAAGGATGTTCGCGATGTTCATGGCGCGCGGGTCAACGACGCCGGATACCGGCACGCCGAACGCCTGGTAGCCTGTGCGCCCCGCGTCCTGTACGGTCGTAAGGAGTCCCGGATTCAGAATGGTGATCCCTGCTGACATGTTCAGGCCTCCTTTCCCGTATACGGCCAGGTCCTGCACTGGTAGGTGCCGGCCTCGGCCTCCTTCACGATACGGTCAAACTCCGCCTGATCGATCGCGGTGAACTTGATATACTGCCCCGCCTTCGGGAGGATCGGGGTCTCGCGGTTCGGGTCATACATCTTGACGGGCGTGCGGCCGATCAGCTGCCAGCCGCCGGGGGAGTCGATCGGGTAGACGCCGGTCTGCCCTCCCGCGATGCCGACGGAGCCCGCCGGGATCCTGACGCGCGGCTGCTTAAGCCTGGGCGTCTCGATCTTCTTGTCCATGCCGCCAAGGTACGTGAAACCCGGGGTGAAGCCGAGCATGTAGATCAGGTACTCGACAGAGGTGTGGATCCGGATGACCTCCTCCTCGGAAATTCCTGCGTGCTCCGCCACGAACTTCAGGTCCGGGCCCATCTCCTCGCCGCCGTAAAGCACCGGGATCTCCAGCACGTCGCTCGGCGGGATCTCGACCTGGTCGATCCTGCTGAGGAGCTCCTTCAGCCGCTTCACCAGTTCCTTGTAGGGGATCACGCCCGGATCGTAGTGGATCATGAGCGACCGGTATGTCGGCACCGTCTCCACGATCCCGGGGATCCCGCTTGATTCAAGGGCGATATTGTAAGCGCGGATCTGCGCGTTGATCTCCTTGCTGATCTCATTGCCAAATTCAGCGGTCAGCGAGGTATCGCCTGTAAGCAGAAAACGAACATCAGCCATATTAAAATCCTTTCTAAATTATGCGAACAGATTCTTCAAATTAGGAAGAGCCTTGATCGCGAGGTACGCGGTGATGGCGACGACGATCCAGCCGAGGATCGTGAGGATGACCGGGTGCTTATACTTCTCGCCGACGACCTTCTTGTTGTGGGTGGCAAGCAGGATGCTTCCGAGAGAGATCGGAAGGATCAGGCCGTTGAGCGCGCCCGCGAGGACCAGGAGCTTCGCCGCGCCGCCGAGGATGACCATGATCAGGGAGGAGACGGCGATGAAGCCGATGATCCACCAGTTCTCGTTCTTGTCGATGACGGGGCTGAAGGTCTTAAGGAAGGAAACGGAGGTATATGCCGCGCCGATGACGGAGGTCAGGGACGCGCAGAAGATGACCAGGCCCGCGAAGCGGTATGCCAGGTTGCCGGCGCCGACCAGGAACGCGTAGGCTGCCGGGTTGGAGATGCCGGTGTACTCCGGAACGCCCGCAATACCTGCGTTCGCGGAAGGATCAGCAAGGTTGATGCCGGCGAACTTCGTGATAACGCCGAGGATCGCCAGGAAGAGCAGCACGCGGAGGACTGCCGCGATGCACATACCCATGACGGAGCTGCGGGTCGCCTGGTCCAGCTTGTCAGGTCCGGTAACGCCGCCGTCGATCAGACGGTGCGCGCCGGAGAAGGTGATATATCCGCCGACGGTTCCGCCGATCAGGGTCAGGATCGCGGGAATGGTCGCGGGAATGCCGGAGGAAGGAACGAAGGTGTTCGTCACTGCCTCGCCGATCGGCGGCTTCGTGATGAACATGACGATCAGGATGACCACGATCATGATGGCACCCAGATATTTCACGATCTGGTCGATCAGGGATTTTGCGGATTTCGACAGGAAGATCACGATCGCCAGGAGGGCCGTGACCACATAGCCGATCTTGGAGGGTATGCCGAGCAGGGCGAAAAGTCCGAGGCCGCCGCCGCCGACGTTACCGATATTGAACGCGAGGCCGCCGAGGGAGATCATGCCTGCCAGGACGAAGCCGAGTCCGTGGAACACTTCGTTCGCCACGTCCTGTCCGCGCTTTCCGGTGTAGCAGAGCACGCGCCAGATGTTGATCTGCGCGATGGCTGCCATGATCAGGGATGCCAGGATGACGAAGCCGAAGCTTGCGCCGAGGCTGCTGGTGAAGGTCGCTGTCTGTGTCAGGAAGCCGGGGCCTATGGCAGATGTCGCCATCAGGAACGCCGCTCCGAGAATGACTGTCATATTCTGTTTGCTGCCGCTGTTTTCTTTACTCATCAGATTCTCCCTCTTTCAACGCTTTTTTCAAAGCCTGTTTTCAGATAACGGATACTGCCTGCGCGTGTGCCGGGCAGGGCGCGGTACCGCGCCGCCCGCCGTTCTGCGCCGCCGCTTACACGATCTCCCGGATCGGGGCGATGGTCACGCCCTCTTCCGTAAGGCGCGCGCGGATATTCTTTACGAACTCGACCGCTGACGGGTTGTCGCCGTGGACGCAGATGGAATCCGCCTTCAGCGGGACTGTCTCGCCGGTGATCGCGATGACGGTGCCCTCCTTCACCATGCGGATGGTCCGCGCGATCGCCTCGTCCTTGTCGTGGATGACTGCGCCCGGCTTGCTTCTCGGGACCAGGGAGCCGTCCGCCTG
>CACXDR010000289.1 GCA_902766415.1 uncultured Lachnospiraceae bacterium | reverse complement strand
CGGAGGAGCTCATGCCTGAGGTGTCGCTGAAAAAAGAGAAGTAGAGGCCGGGATACGGCGGAAAAAGGAACAGTGACAGATCAGCCGGAGGCGGCTGTTTCAGCAGGAAGCTGCGGAAACAGGAGCTTCCGGTTTTTTTGCCGCAAATTATCGAAAAACAGGCACAAAGACCGCCGGCGTGCAGTATGATAAAATATATCCGGACATGTAAAAAAGGAGATAACGAACCATTGGAAGACGTTTTAATGATCGAGCTTCAGGATACGGAGTGGCCACTGGAATATACGGATCACGACAGGATCATCGCAAGGGCCATCGTATATGATGATGAAGGATATTTCTATTTCGTGCGGGTCAGGCGGGATGATGATCTTGGCAGGGCCACGCTGATCGAGACCTCGGGCGGCGGCGTGGAGAGCGGCGAGGACCTGGAGACGGCTGTCAGGCGCGAGCTGAAGGAAGAGCTGGGCGCGGACACGGAGGTCGTCTGTAAGATCGGGGTCGTCAGCGATTACTACAACCAGCTTCACCGGCACAATGTGAACAACTATTTCCTCTGCAGGATCAGGGCTTTCGGCGACAGACACCTGAACCGGGACGAGATCGAGGACTTCCACCTGTCCACGCTGAAGCTGACCTATGAAGAGGCGGTCAGCGAATATGAAAAGCGGAGGGATACCGCCCTGGGGCGGCTGATCGCAAACCGGGAGCTCCCGGTCCTCATAAGAGCCGGGGAGATCCTGTCCCGGATGGACGCGGCTGGAGATCAATAAAAGGAAGAAGCGGAAGCCGGGATCATCCCGGGCATGTTCGTGACAAAGAACGAAGAACAGAACACGAGGAGCAGAACACGAAGAGCAGAACATGAGGGCAAAGCGCCCAGGCAGAAAGGAGAAACAGATCATGCTGGAGATCGGGACGAAGGCACCGGAGTTTTCACTGCCGGACCAGAACGGAGAAACGAGAAGCCTCGCGGATTACCGGGGACAGAAGGTGATCCTTTATTTCTATCCGAAGGACATGACCGCAGGGTGCACGAAGCAGGCCTGCGCCTTTGGCGAGCTGTATCCGCAGTTCCGCGAAAAGGGCGCGGCGGTGCTTGGAGTAAGCAAGGACAGCGTGGCCTCCCACAAGAAATTCGAGGAGAAATACGGGCTGCCGTTTACGCTTCTCTCGGACCCGGAGAAGGAGGTCATAAAGGCCTATGATGTCTGGAAGGAAAAGAAGAACTACGGCAAGGTCTCCATGGGCGTTGTCCGGACGACGTACCTGATCGATGAGAACGGGATCATCATAAAGGCCTTCGGCAAGGTCCGGGCGGCGGATAATCCCGCGCAGATGCTTGCGGAGCTTACGTAAAACAGAACGCGGAGGATCTCACGATGGACCGGCATGGAGTTATTTTATGAAGATCAGAAGGTTTGAGGAAAAAGACGCGCCGGCAGTTTCGGAAATGGTCAGGACGACCTTAAGGATATCGAATTCAAAAGACTATCCGGCGGAAGTGATCGATGCCCTGACGAAAAGAGAAACGCCGGAATATCTCACCCGGATGGCATCATGGACACACTTCTATGTCGCGGAGGATGAAAAAGGGATCGTCGGATGCGGCGCGATCGGCCCCTACTGGGACCGGAAGGACGAAAGCAGTCTGTTTACGGTCTTTGTACATCCGGAGCATCAGGGAAAGGGGATTGGAAAAGCGATCATGGAGACCCTGGAGCGTGACGAGTTCGCGCTCCGGTCTGAAAGGATCGAGATCCCGGCCTCCATCACCGGGCTGCCCTTCTATCAGAGAATGGGCTATTCCTTTAAAGACGGGATTAGAGAGACAGATGAAGAGCGCTTATACAGGCTGGAAAAGTTCAGAAAACCGGAACCGATGCCGGAAAAGGCAGAACCGGCAGAGCTCATGAAAGGACACGGATCATGAGGATCATCATTTCCCCGGCAAAAAAGATGCGGACGGATACGGATCAGTCTGCCGGTACGCTGCCGGTGTTTATGGAAAAAACGGAGATCCTGATGCACTTTATCCGGAGCCTTTCCTTTGAGGAGCAGAAAAGGCTCTGGGCATGCAATGACAGGATCGCCCTGCAGAACACGGAGCGGTTTGCGCATATGGACCTCCGGAAGGGCCTTACACCGGCGCTGCTCGCGTACGACGGGATCCAGTATACCTACATGGCCCCGGCAGTCTTTGAGGACGGCCAGTATGATTATGTACAGGAGCATCTCAGGATCCTGTCCGGTTTCTACGGCGTGGTAAAGCCGATGGACGGAGTCGTGCCGTACCGTCTGGAGATGCAGGCGAAGGCTGCCGTCGCCGGCCATAAGGATCTTTATGATTTCTGGGGGGACAGCCTGTACCGGGAGGTGCTTGACGACAGCAGGATCATTATCGACCTTGCGTCGAAGGAGTACTCGAGGTGCATAGAGAAGTACCTGCAGCCGGAAGACCGGTTTATTACCTGCGTGTTCGGCGAGCCGGAGGGCGGCAGGATCGTGCAGAAGGGCGTTTACGCAAAGATGGCGCGGGGGGAGATGGTCCGGTATATGGCGGCAAATGCCGTCACCGCGCCGGAGCAGATCAAGGCGTTCGACTGGAGCGGGTACAGGTTCCGGGAAGAGCTGTCTTCAGATAAGGAATATGTGTTTGTCCGGACGGAGGTGCCGGGGAAAAGAAAAACGGAGCTGTCAAAAAAGAAAAACAGAGCAGTCAAAAAAGAAAATCAGAGCGGTAAAAAAACTGAGCAGTTGAAAAAGAAAAACGGAGCGGATGATGGAGCTGTGGGATTATCATGAGAAGCACGTCCGGGTAGAGGACATATACGGAAGAATACATACAGGTATCGCGGATCACTATCCTCCGGAATACTGTTTTCATGAGTACGGAGAAGATGAAGAAGCCATCATCGTGGAAGGATTTCTGATCTACAGGTCACAGATCGCTTCTATTTGTGAGATCGAAGTACATGGGACGGCGGAGCTCCGGACGGAGCGGCTGATCTTAAGGAGATACCGCCCGGAGGACGCGGATGCTCTGTATGAGTATCTCGGGACGGACCCCACAGCGTACCAGTATTCCGGATGGAATCCGTACGCGACGCCGGAGATGGCCCGGGAGACCGTACAGCAGTTTATCGCCAGTTATCCTGACGAACATTTTTACGGCTGGGTGATGGACCTGGAAGACGTACTGCTCGGGACGATCGGGGCGTACGACTTAAGCGGCGGCAGCATCGAGGTCGGATTCAGCGTGGTCAGTGCCTTCCGCGGCCGCGGCTATGCGGCAGAGGCGCTGAAGAAGGTGCTTCAGTACCTGACGGAAAATGAAGGCATCTCCTGCGTGACTGCCTGGTGCGCGGCGGAAAATGCCGGTTCACGCAGAGTGCTCGAAAAGGCGGGAATGCAGCTCACGGATACTGAGCGGGACGGCCTCGCGGTCGGTGAAAAGACCTACGATAAATTATATTTCGAATACAGGAAGAAATGACCGGAAGCAACGACCGGAAGCAACGACCGGCAGAAATGACTGGCAGAAACAACATGAAAAAAGGAGGCAGACGATGAAATTCTGTATCGACGACGCAAATGTGGAGCAGATCCGCAGGATCTGTGAGTATTATCCGGTCGACGGCGTTTCCACCAACCCTTCGATCCTGGCGAAGGCCGGGAGAGACCCCTATGAGGTCCTGAAGGAGATCCGTTCGATCATCGGTGAGGAAGGAGAGCTGTTCGTGCAGGCCACCGCGCCGACGGCAGAGGGCATGGTCGAGGAAGCACACAAGATCGT
>CACXDR010000288.1 GCA_902766415.1 uncultured Lachnospiraceae bacterium | reverse complement strand
GGATGATATCCTTTCCGATCAGGTGAAGATCCGCCGGCCAGTACTTCTTAAAGCGGTCCGTATGGTTCCCGTCCGCGTCGTAGCCGATGCCGGTGATGTAGTTCGAGAGCGCGTCGAGCCAGACATAGACGACGTGCTTCGGGTCGAAGTCGACCGGGATGCCCCACTTGAACGACGTGCGCGACACGCAGAGGTCCGTGAGGCCCGGGATGAGGAAATTGTTCATCATCTCGTTTTTCCGGGACTCCGGCTGGATGAATTCCGGGTGCGCGTTGATGTGGTCGATGAGCTTCTGCGTATATTTGCTCATGCGGAAGAAATACGCCTCCTCCGACGCGGGATGGACGTCGCACCCGTCGAGCGGGCATTTTCCGTCGACCAGCTGGGATTCGGTATAGAACGACTCGCACTCGGTGCAGTACATACCCTTGTACTCGCCCTTGTAGATGTCGCCTTTTTCATACATCTTCCGGAAGATCTTCTGGATCTGCAGCTCGTGATCCGGATCGGTCGTGCGGATGAACTTGTCGTAGGACGTGTTCATCAGATCCCAGATCCTGCGGATCTCCGCCGCGGTATCGTCGACGAATTCCTTCGGCTCCCGGCCGACGGACTTCGCCTTGTCCTCGATCTTCTGCCCGTGCTCGTCGGTCCCGGTCTGGAAAAAGACGTCGTATCCCTCGAGCCGTTTCCAGCGCGCGATCGCGTCCGCCAGTACGATCTCGTAGGTGTTGCCGATGTGCGGCTTCCCGGACGCGTAGGCGATCGCCGTCGTGATGTAATACTTTCCCTTGTCGCTCATGAATGTTTTGACCTCGTTTCTGAAAATCGAAGAGTAAAGGCCGCTTCCGGGGCGGTTTGCAAGTCCGCTCCCGCGCGGTGTGTCTATATATTATACGTTTTTTTCAATTGGGAAACAACCTTCATTCGACGGCCGGCGGGACCGGTTTTTCCGCGCTTGCACGCGGCCGGACGAATCCGGGCCCCGTTATTACCAAAGCCGGATCAGCGCGGCGCCCGCGAAGAGCAGGGCCAGGCCGGTCAGACGCGTCGCGTTGAGGCGCGCCCGCTCCGCCGTAAGAAGCGCGAAATGATCGATGACCGCGCTCGCGCAGACCGAGCCGAGCAGTCCCAGCGTCAGAGTGAGGCCGCTCCCGAAGATGTTGACGAGATAGGTGTTGACCGCGACGTAAAGAAGTCCGAGCGATCCTCCGAACCAGATCCACACGCGCCGTCCGGGCCCCGGTCCCGGTTCGCTGTCCCGTTTATCCGCCAGCCCGATCCCGGTCACCGTCTGAACGCAGCAGATCACGGCCAAAGCGACGGTGCTCGTGATCAGCGACAGCATGACCCCTTTGAACGGCGTCCCGAGCAGACGTCCGGCACGGCCGTTGACCGCGATCTGGCACGCGCTGCTCATTCCCCCGAGGATCCCGATGAGATACCAGAATGCGATGCCTCCGGAAAAGGCGTCTTTCCACTGCGCCTTTCCCTTCCTCCCGCCGGATACAGCCTGCTGCCTGCCGAGCGCCACCAGGAACATTCCGATCAGGAGCAGCGCGCCCCCGGCTGCTTTTGCGGCCGTCAGAGGACGCCTGTCGGCAGAGAAGAGGCCGAAATGATCGATGATCAGCCCCATAAAGATCTGGCCGCATACCGGCATCACGACCCCGATTGAGCTGCCGGCCCGCGAAAAAAGCAGGATGTTCCCGGCCATATAGCATATTCCGAAAAGGCCGCCGCACCAGATCCAGAGCGGCTCGCCCTTAAGCGCCGAAAAAGAAAAGGGAATCACCCTGCCGACAAAAAGAAACGCGGTCATGAGGACCAGCGACATTCCGGAAGAGATCAGGAGCGCCCGGAACGGCGACCAAAGCCTCTTATTGAGATTGTTGTTCATGCAGGTCTGGACGGGGACCCCCGCGCCGCCCGCGATTCCAAGAAGGATCTGCAGGATCATGCCGCGGCGTTCTCCAGGCCTGTCGAGAGGATCACCGTGCCGGTCTCATCCTCATAAACCGCCGGATAGAGAGAGCGCAGCGCCTGTTCGTCGAGGTCCGGGAAGCTCTCCCGCTCGACTCCGCCGATATAGATATAGGAGATCCGGTATTTTTCCACGACGCGCGTGATCTCCGCCGCGTCGCCCGAAGTGTAGACCGCGTTCACGTCCCCGCTTCTCTCCGAGCACTCGCCCCAGTCGCCTCTCCACAGCCACTCGTGCGTGTGCCAGCCGAGCACGGTGGGGAGCCCGGTCACGACCGATACGCGGCCGCTCGCCCCGTAGCTTGCCCCGTCCGCCTCGAGCACGACCGGAAGCTCCGAAAAATCCTTCGCAGCTCTTTTCGGGACCGCGTTTTTCCGCAGATATTCGACGGCCCCGACGTCCTCCGGGTACCGGTCCTCGAGAAAGACCGTCGCGTCGATCCCTTTCCATTCCGCCCCGGAATCTCCGGCGCCGAAGAACGCGCCGATTCCCTTTACGCCGAACCAGTCCGCGGACCCCTTCAGAAAATAGCCGCCGGTCAGGACGAGGAATGCGCCGAGGGCGATCCCGCAGATCCAGAAGACGCGCCGTTTTTTCAGAAAACGCACGGCTGCGTAAGCCATCATGATCGCGAACAGGACGTACGCCTGATAGGTGAGCTTGAACATGGTATTTGCCCGCGCGTGGCTCTCCTCGTAGATGTCGCGCACGTAGACGAGCTCCGGCAGGATGATCAGGCCGACAGCCGCCGCCCCGAAAATCAGAACCGTCAGATCGGTCCGGTCCACCGAGTGCAGCAGGCGGAAAAACGGCCCTCCGGTCGAGCTTCTCCCGGACCCGGCTTCACCTCCCGAAGCCGCGGCCCTGCTCCGCCCGCTTCCGCGGAATTCCAAAAGAAGCAGCGCGAAAAATCCCGCGAACGCCAGCACCGGCGCCGCCCACAGAATCAGGAACTGCCAGGCCGGGCTGTGCGAAAACGTCTTCGCGATCTCCGAGGAGATCATCTCGAACGAGCCGGTAAACGGAAGGACCGCGGCCTTCCCGATCAGAACGGCCGCGCACAGCGCGACGGCGGTCTTAAGGACCGCAAAGATCCGCCCGCCGCGGCCGGCCGTTTTCAGGTTGACAAAAAGCATCACCGCACTGGCCACGACGAGATAGATCGGAAAATCCCAGAAATTCGTCCAGCGGAAGATCCCGGTAAGAAGGGCGATCAGAAGGAACCGCCCGTCCGCGAGACCGGAAAGCAGGCGCTGAAGAAGCTCCGCGACGCGCGGGCGCGCGCCTCTCTGCGGAGCGGAAGACCCCTCCCCGGCCAGACGTGCGGCCGCACTCCGGCCAGCCTCTTCCGTCCGCCGCGCGCTCAGCACCCACGCGCAGAGGATCGCGATCAGAAGGAGCACGAAGATCAGGTTGATATAGTGCGCGTGCAGATCCCCGAGGATCGAGGAATACGACGGAAACTCGTGGATCGTCTGGTCGTTTCCTTCCGGGACGTAGCCGATAAACCGGGTCGAATCCGGAAACCAGTAATCCGCGGCCGATGCGCTTCCGCCGGCCTTCGCGGCCAGCGGCTTAAAGATCCCGTAGATCAGGTAGTGCCCGTTTCCGCAGAACGCGACGGCGAGGCCCGCCAGCGCGCCTCCGGCGATCGACCAGGCCGCGTTTCTCTTTGCGGACGAACCGGTCCGCTCATCCGCCGCACGCGCCCCCGGGGCGCACTCCCTCTGCATGCGGGCGCGCAAAAGCTCCGACACGATCGAGAACGGGAAGCAGAACGTGACGGACGTGATCAGCGCGCGCATCAGGTTGTAACCGCAGCCGTCCTTGACGCCCGCGAGCCGGATGAGAAACGCCGTGAAATACTGCCCGCCGTAATAATAATTCACCGGCTTCCCCGCGAACCACAGATCGGAGAACGGCATATAAGCGCTCCGCCGGATGGACGTAAGGAACCCGAAGTCCATGAATTTCTCCGTGTCATACGCCTCCGGCCGGAAGCCCACGAGCCGGAGAAAGATCAGAAAGACCAGAAGGAAAAGGATCTCCTCCGCGACGATCTTCCGGACGTCAGACCGGACGAAATCCGGCCGCGTTTCCCGTTTTTTCGGGAAAAAGAGCAGCGCCGCGTTTGCCGCGAAAAGACAGACGCACACGATCAGAACGTTTCGCTGCGAAAAGACCAGGACGTGCGAAGTGTTGAGCACCCAGAAGACCCAGCCCGCGAGAAACAGACCGAGGGCTTTCGAGAAAAGCCATCCCCGGTCGGAAAAG
>CACXDR010000287.1 GCA_902766415.1 uncultured Lachnospiraceae bacterium | reverse complement strand
CGGGGAAAACGTGCGGATCCTGCCCTTCAGGCACCCGTTCAGCGCGTCCTGGTCGTTGAAAAGGCTCACCCGGGCGATGCTCCCGTAATAGGCGAGCACCTTGTCCCTGAGGCCCTCCGCACGCCATGCCTTCATGTCCATGACGAGCACGCCCGCGTTAAAGTAGGGCTCCTCCGGACGCATGCCGAGATAATCCTTCACCTCGCGGTATATGGTCGGCTCCTGGGCGGCTCCGAGGACCGCGCCGCGGAGATCCATCTCCCAGAGCTTTCTCAGCGGCTTCAGGACCACGGTGTCGCAGTCAAGATAGATCACGCGCTCCACCGAGTCCGGCAGGACGTCCCCGGCGAAAAGGCGCCCCATGGTGCTGATGTCGAACCTGCCCGTGTCCAGGGTCCCCGCGAACCTTGCGGACAGGTCCCCGAGCTCAAGGAAGCTTAAGCGCCTTCCGAAATCGGCGGCGGTACGCTGAAGCTTTTCCTTTGACCCCTCTGTGATCCCGGTCGAAAGGATATATGCGTCCAGCCTCTCCTCGTCCGCGTTGCTGTCAAAAAGCGAGCAGAGCGAGACGGCGAGGTGCTGCGCGTAGTTTTCATTCGATACGTATACGATATCCATGCTTTTACCGGACGCAGCCCGGTGCCGTTCCGGCGCGAGTGCCGGCGCGGCACCGGGCTGCGCTTAAAGTTCAGTGCTCCGTCAGTAGAACAGTCTGTTGACTGCCGAGAAGATGCCCCTCAGGGATGATCTCGTGATATTCGAGGAAATACCGACGCCGTAGGTGGTGTTTCCGGTCGCCACGTCAAGGACGTGGATGTAGGAGGCCGCCTGCGCGTTGGAACCGGTCTGCAGCGCGTGCTCGTTGTAGTCGAGGACCTTGATCTGGATGCCAAGCGCCTCCTCGATCCCGTGCTGGACCGCGTCGATCGGGCCGTTGCCCACGCCCTCGAAGGTCTTCTCGACGCCGTGGTCCGTGTAGGTGCACTTCGCGAGCGTCGCGAAGCTTCCGTCTTCGAGCTCGGTGTCGGTGATCAGGCACTTGCGGAAGTGCATCGGCTCCTTCCTGTCGACATAGTGCTTTTTGAACTCCGTGAAGATCTGCTCCGGAGCGACCTCTCCCTGCTCCTCGGAGATCGCCTGGATGATGTCCGCGAACTCCTTGTGCATGCCCTTCGGAAGGCGGAAGCCGTAGAAGGTATCCATGATGAAGGCGACGCCGCCCTTTCCGGACTGCGAGTTGATGCGGACCACCGGCTGGTACTGGCGACCGATATCGCTCGGGTCGATCGGAAGGTACGGGACCTCCCAGTAGGGGTTCTTCCTGTCATGCATCGCCTGCATGCCCTTGTTGATCGCGTCCTGGTGGGATCCGGAGAACGCGGTGAAGACGAGCTCGCCCGCGTACGGATGGCGCGGCGGGATCTTCATCTTGGTGCAGCGCTCATAGACCTCGGCGATCTCCTTCTCGTTGGAGATGGCAAGGTTCGGCTCGATGCCCTGGGAGAACATGTTGTAGGCGACCGTCAGGATGTCGACGTTGCCGGTGCGCTCGCCGTTGCCGAAGAGCGTTCCCTCGACGCGGTCCGCGCCGGCCAGGATGGCAAGCTCGGTCGCGGCGACGCCGGTGCCGCGGTCGTTGTGCGGATGAATGCTCACGATAATGGAATCGCGCTCCTTGAAGTGGCGGATCATCCACTCGATCTGGTCCGCGTACACGTTCGGGGTGTTCATCTCGACGGTCAGCGGGAGATTGATGATGATCTTGTTCTCCGGCGTGGCCTTGCCCCACTCGGCGATGACCGCCTCGCAGACCTCCAGCGCGAAGTCAAGCTCGGTGCCCATGAAGCTCTCCGGGGAATACTCGAGGATGATGTCGTCCCTCCCGTACTCCTCCATGAAATGCTTCACCATGCGGACGCCGTTGACCGCGATCTCCTTGATCTCTTCCTTCGTCGCGTGGAACACGACGTCCCGCTGGAGCGTGTTGGTCGAATTATAGATGTGGACGATCGGGTCCGGGATGCCCTCGATCGCCTCGAAGGTCCTCCGGATCAGATGCTCGCGGCACTGGGTCAGGACCTGGACGTGGACGTCCGCGGGGATCATCTTCCGGTCTGAAAGCTGGCGCAGGAAGTCAAACTCGATCTGGGAGGCGGCCGGGAAGCCGATCTCGATCTCCTTGAAGCCAAGCTTCAGGAGGAGCTTGAACATGTCCATCTTTTCCTCGACGACCATCGGCTCCACCAGGGCCTGGTTGCCGTCGCGGAGATCAACGGAGCACCACACCGGAGCCTTTTCGATCTCCTTGTTCGGCCACTCTCTTTCCGGGTAGTCAACGACGGGGTT
>CACXDR010000286.1 GCA_902766415.1 uncultured Lachnospiraceae bacterium | reverse complement strand
GATCTCGGAGGCTGTGCTGTCGCTTTACGACCGGATCACGGACCCTGCCCTCCTGGTGCGGCGGATGTATCTTTCCGTAAACCGCGTGATCGCGGAAAAGGACGCGGAGGAAAAAGGCCCGGTCTATGAGCAGATGGACCTCTTCACGGACTACGCCGCGCTGGAGGAGAAGAAAAAGAAGGAAGCGCTTGCGCGCAGCAAGGAAAAGGACCTCCAGCAGGCCATGCTGGAGATCCGGAAGAAATTCGGGAAGAACGCCATCGTAAAGGGCGTCAATATGCATGAAGAATCCACCGGCCGCGACCGGAACCGTTATATCGGCGGGCATAAGGCATGAGCTCAGCCGGCCCGTACGCCGGCGGGCGATGCCGGCAGAGGGCCGGAAAGAATGCCGGCAGAAAAAAGAAGGCGCCGTGCGCCGGAAAGGAGGCAAAGGGATATGAAGGATGACTATTCAGATATGATCGGTCTCCCGCACCATGTGTCGGATCATCACCCGCAGATGCCTCTTCAGAACCGGGCCGCCCAGTTCATGCCCTTTGCCGCGCTGACAGGCTACGGGGACGCTGTCCGTGAGACCGCCCGGATCACGGACCGGAAGCTTGAGCTCACGGAGGACGAGCTCCGCGTGCTTGATGAAAGACTGGCAGAGTTAAGGCCCCTGCTTCCGCAGAGGCCTGTGGTAACCTTCGTTTACTTTCAGCCCGACGCCCGGAAGGACGGGGGCGCGTACCTTACCCGCACCGGGACCGTGAAAAAGATCGACGACTACGGGCGGCGGATATTCCTGGAAGACGGCAGCATCATCCCCATGGATGACATGGCGGAGATCGATCTTATGTAGGTTCCCGCCGGTCCGTGCCAGTCCATGCCGTTCCCGGTCACCGGCGCCTGCCCGCGCGTTTACTCAAATGTCAGTCCGACCGGCAGCTCGTCCAGCGTCCGGAAGCTGTATCCCATTTCCTTCCAGGTAGTGAGGAGGCGGTCCAGGATCTCCGTGTTGGTCCTTGAGACTGCGTGCAGGAGGATGATGGCGCCCGGATGGATCCTCGAGGTCAGGTATTTCATGGCATTCTCATGGGTCGGCTGGTTCCTGGCGTCCCAGTCCCTGTAAGCCACGCTCCAGAAAATGGTGCTGTATCCGAGAGCCCCTGCCATGCGAAGCTGCGTGTCGCTGAAGGCGCCTGCCGGCGGCCTGTAATACCGGGGCATCTCTTTTCCGGTGATCGCCTGCACCCGCTCCTCCACCGTAAAGAGCTGGCGGCGGAACTCGTCCCAGGTGCCTACCTTCATCATGTCCGGATGCGTCAGGGTATGGTTCCCGATGATATGTCCTTCATCCGCGAAGCGCTTCACCAGCTCCGGGTTGTCCCGGACGAAGCTGCCGGTGCAGAAGAAGGCCGCCTTGACATTGTGCTTCGCGAGCACATCCAGGATCGCCGGCGTGAAGCCGTTCTCGTATCCCTCGTCAAAGGTCAGGTACACGACCTTCTCCTCCGTCGGGACCATGGCATAGGCATGCAGGGGGCGGAGGACAGCCTCGTCCACGTCGTTCCGCGGCGGGAGGTTGTTCCCGAGGAAGAAGGTCCCCCATTCCGCCGTAGCAGGTCCTGCCGGCGTCGCCGCGATCGCGGCCTCCAGCTCTTCCGGTGTCTTCCGGTGAATGCCGCCGGTCAGCTTTGAGACATCCGCAGCGGCAGCTCCGGCTGTCTGCGCGTTTCCGTTTTCCGTGTTCTGCGCACTGCTTTCCGGCGCCTGCGCACTGCTTTCCGACGCCTGCGCGCTGCTTTCCGCTGCCTGCGCCGCGCGCCTCTCCTCAAGACCGATGCCCGGCCCGATCTCCTCTGCCAGCGCTGCATGGGATGCCGCGGAGACAAGCGCCGCAGCCAGCGCCAGGACCATAGCGGCAGTTCTCATTCTTCTCATATGCTTCCCTTCCCTGCTTCCGTTCTCGCGTTCTGTTTTACGTTCTTTCCGGATCTTTTTACAGTATAACACACGTTTTTCCGTGAGATCACCGGCCCTATCACCGGCTTTGTTTCCGGTGTCCGGAAAAACGGAAGTTCACGCCCCGGCCGGTTTGTTCGCGGGCTTATTGACGATCACGATCCCCGCGCTCACAAGCAGCAGTGCCGCAAGGGCTGTCAGGGAAAATGCCTCTCTGCCCTCACCGAGGAACAGCGCGGACAGCAGGACGCCCATCACGGGGTTCACGAACCCGAGGATCGATACCCGGCTGACAGGATTGTACTTCAGCAGCACGCCCCAGAGCGTATACGCGCCTGCCGAAATGAAGCCCAGATAGAGAAGATTCAGTACGCAGCCCGTGCTGTGGAATACGAGCTTTCCTCCCATGAGCGACCCGATCACGGCAAGGAGCACGCCGCCCGTCAGGAACTGGTATCCGCTCAGGACCACCGGGTCCTCGTCCTTCGAGAACACCTTGATCAGGCATCCCGACACCGCGTAGAAGATGGCCGCCATCAGCATGGCACCCTCACCGGCAAGCGTCAGCCTGCCGCCCTCCGTCAGCGCCCGTCCGCCTCCGAGGACGACCAGGATCCCCGAGAAACCGACGAGGCATCCGAAAAGCTTCTTTAACGTCATCTTCTC
>CACXDR010000285.1 GCA_902766415.1 uncultured Lachnospiraceae bacterium | reverse complement strand
GACAGGATCGTCGTCATGAAGGACGGCTACGTCCAGCAGACCGGCACACCGTACGAGCTTTACTTTGATCCCGCGAACGTCTTCGTCGCCGGCTTCATCGGCGAGCCGCCCATGAACTTCGTGCGCGGCACCGTGAAGGACGGGAAGATCATGTTCGGCGCGAACACGCTGGATATCGCGAAGAAGTCCCCGGAGACCGCGGCAAAGTGGGAGGGGAAGGAGATCGTCTTCGGATTCCGTCCGGAAGCGATCCTTCTCGGAAAGCACGACGACGCCTACGTGATCGACTGCGACGTCGAGCTTACCGAGATGCTCGGCGACAACGCGAACATCTATGTGGACTCCGAGGGCGCGAAGGCGATCCTGAAGGTCGACCCGCATGACATCCCCGAGACGGACAGCCGCATCAGCTTCTCGATCCCGCTGAAGGAGGTCTACCTCTTCGACGGCGCAAGCGAGAACGTGATCCGCTGACACAGAAGGCAGAATAATACGGCAGCCGGAAAACAGCCGGCATAAAAAAGGAGAACGACAATGGATATTCGGTATTCGGCAAGCCCGAATGATGTGAAGCGCTATACGACGGAAGAGCTGAGAAAGGAATTCCTGATCACGGACCTCTATGTCCCGGACACGGTCAAGGCGACCTATTCCCACGTGGACCGCATGGTCATCCTCGGGATCATGCCCGTCAGCGAGAAGGTCTCCATCGACAAGGGGATCGATATCTGGGCAAATTTCGGCACGCACTATTTCCTTGAGAGAAGGGAAGCCGGCGTGTTCAACCTCGGCGGGAAGGGCTATGTCGAGGCGGACGGCGTCCGCTATGAGCTTGGTTATGAGGACTGCCTCTACATCTCCAAGGGAGTGAAGGAGGTATACTTCGGAAGCGACAGCGCAGACGCGCCCGCGAAGTTCTATCTCGCGTCGACGCCGGCGCACAAGGCCTGCAGGACCACGCTCCTCACCATGGAGAAGGCGAACCACAGGCCGCTCGGCAGCGAGGTGAAGTGCAACAAGCGCGTGATCAACCAGTTCATCCATCCGGATGTCCTTGAGACCTGCCAGCTGTCCATGGGCCTTACGCAGCTCGCGCCGGGCAGCGTCTGGAACTCCATGCCCTGCCATACGCACGAGCGCAGGATGGAGGTCTACACGTACTTTGAGCTTCCCGACGATGACGTCGTCATGCACTTCATGGGACAGCCGACGGAGGTCCGCCCGCTCGTCATGCGGAACTTCGATGCGGTCATTTCCCCGTCCTGGTCCATCCACTGCGGCTGCGGCACGCAGAACTACACCTTCATCTGGGCGATGGGCGGCGAGAACCAGGAATTTGACGACATGAACAACCTTGTCCCGAGCGAGCTGAGATAATGAAACAGGAAATGCTTGAGATCTTTCCGTTCCTTCCCGATGCGCGCGGCACGGTCCTCATATGCCCCGGCGGGGCGTACAGCCATCTTTCGGACCGGGAGTCCGGCCCGGTGGCGAGGATGTTCCTCGCGGCTGGCTGGAACGCGGCAGTGCTTCATTACAGCGTCGGGGAACGGTCCGGCCTCGGCTGGAAGCCGCTTTCCGAGCTTTCGGAGGCGGTGGATGTGCTCAGGGGCATGACGGACGGCCCGGTCGGGGTCTGCGGTTTCTCCGCGGGCGGCCATCTCGCCGCGAGCCTCGGCGTATACTGGAAGGAAAAGGGGCTCACGCGGCCGGACTTCCTCATCCTCAGCTACCCGGTCATCACGGCCGGACCGTACGCGAACGAGGAGAGCGTCCTGAACCTTCTCGCGGACGGGCTCGGCAGGGAAGAGTTCTCGCTTGAGAAGCATGTAACGGGCGACGTTCCGCCGGTCTTCCTCTGGGCGACAGCGGCGGATGCCGACGTCCCCGTGCAGAACTCCCTTCTTTTCGCGGATGCGCTCTCCGGGGCGAAGGTCCCGTTTGAGATGCATGTTTATCCGTTCGGCGTGCACGGTCTTTCTCTTGCGACGGAGGAGGTCGCGCAGCCGGAAAAAGCAAGGCTGGCGGATCCGCACGTGGCACAGTGGGCGGAAAGCTGCGCAAGGTGGCTTGAATATATGGATCTGCGGCGCGCTTGGTGAGGCGCCGGAACTGTTCAACGTAGAATGCATAGGAGGTATTCTGAATGAGTGCACTGGATCGTTTTTCACTTGAAGGCAAAGTCGCCCTTGTGACCGGAGCGGCTTACGGCATCGGCTTCGCGATCGCGGAAGCGTACGCGAAGGCAGGCGCAAAGATCGCGTTCAACTGCAGGGACATGAAGCACCTCGAGAAGGCGCTTGAGGATTACAAGGCAAAGGGCATCGAGGCGCACGGATATATCTGTGACGTCACGAAGGAGGACGAGGTCCGGAAGATGGTCGCCGACATCAAGGCGGAGATCGGCCCGGTCGACATCCTCGTCAACAACGCCGGCATCATCAAGCGCATCCCGATGATCGACATGACGGTCGAAGAGTTCCGCCAGGTCGTCGACATCGACCTCAACGCGGCATTCATCATGTCGAAGGCTGTTCTGCCTGATATGATCGAAAAGAAGGCCGGCAAGATCATCAATATCTGCTCCATGATGTCCGAACTCGGACGCGAGACCGTTTCCGCGTACGCGGCGGCGAAGGGCGGACTGAAGATGCTGACAAAGAACATCGCCTCCGAGTACGGCGAGTACAACATCCAGTGCAACGGCATCGGGCCGGGCTACATCGCCACCCCGCAGACCGCTCCGCTTCGCGAGCGCCAGGCGGACGGCTCCCGCCATCCGTTCGATTCCTTCATCATCGCGAAGACTCCGGCAGCGCGCTGGGGCACCCCGGAAGACCTCATGGGTCCGGCAGTGTTCCTTGCCTCCGAAGCCTCCGATTTCGTGAACGGCCACATCCTCTACGTGGACGGCGGCATCCTCGCCTACATCGGCAAGCAGCCGTAATACTCCCTCAATTTCAAACCCCACCAGCCGGCGCTGCTGCGCCGGCTTCTTTTTTCGGCCATGGGGACAGTCCCCATGGCTAAACACGAGACCAACTAATCAACACGAAGCTGATTACTCAACACATTTGCTCAATTTTGTTGGACCATGGGGACAGTCCCCACGGTCGAAAATTTTTAGCACTCGGTGCTTGACAGTGCTAATAACGGGTGATATAGTACGAACAGAAGACATATGTTCTAGTTCAAGTAGAACATGGAAAAGAGGTGAGGTTCATGAATATCAGTAAATTCACGCAGAAATCGCAGGAGGCCGTGCAGCGCGCGCAGAAGCTCGCGATCGAAAACGGCAACCAGCAGATCGACGAGGAGCATCTTCTTCTTGCGCTCGCGACGGTCGATGATTCACTGATCGCGAATCTTATAGAAAAAATGGGTATCCGGAAGGAAGCGTTCATCAACGAGGTGGAGGGCGCCATCGGGAAGCTTCCGAAGGTCAGCGGGACGCGCGGCCAGGAGTACCTTACCGCGGATCTCAACAAGGTCCTGACCTGCGCGGAGGATGAGGCGAAGGCCATGGGAGACGAGTATGTTTCCGTCGAGCACATGTTCTTATGCCTCTTAAGATATCCGAACCGCGCGGTGAAGGAGATCTTCCGCGTCTACGGGATCACCCGCGAGGGCTTCCTGAAGGTCCTTTCCTCCGTCCGCGGCAACCAGCGCGTCACCTCCGACAACCCGGAGGCTACTTATGATACGCTCAACAAGTACGGCTACGACCTCGTGGAACGGGCCAGGGACCAGAAGCTTGATCCTGTCATCGGCCGCGACGAGGAGATCCGGAACGTGGTCAGGATTCTTTCGAGAAAGACCAAGAACAACCCGGTGCTGATCGGCGAGCCGGGCGTCGGCAAGACAGCCGTCGTGGAAGGCCTCGCGCAGAGGATCGTGCGGGGCGATGTTCCCGAAACGCTGAAGGACAAGCGGCTGTTCGCGCTCGATATGGGCTCCCTGGTCGCGGGCGCGAAGTACCGCGGCGAGTTCGAGGAGCGTCTGAAGGCAGTGCTTGAGGAG
>CACXDR010000284.1 GCA_902766415.1 uncultured Lachnospiraceae bacterium | reverse complement strand
TGGGTCGGAATGTTCCATGAGTTCTGCGGGCTTATGGGCATGGAGGCGGATATGGGTACCCTCTTCGGGAAGCTGTACACCCACTCCCTGTCCGGCGATCCGGACTGCGGCGGCCTTATGGCGTACGGCTACTACTCCGGAGAGAACATCACCTTCCTGAACGAGGGACGCCCGCTGTTCGTGCGGACCCCGAACAGCCGCTTTAACCTGGCCAACTTCATGCGCGCCAACCTTTATACCTCCATCGGCGCGGTGAAGCTCGGGATGGACATCCTTCTGAAGGATGAAGGCGTGAAGCTGGACCGCATCATGGGCCACGGCGGCCTTTTCAAGACGCCGGGCGTCATGCAGCGCTATCTGGCCGCTGCCGTCAACACGCCGGTCACGGTCATGGAGACGGCCTCCGAGGGTGGTGCCTGGGGGATTGCGCTCCTGGCGGCCTACCTTGCGGACGGAACAAAGGACGGGGCGCTCGAGGATTATCTGGAGAAGCGGATCTTTGCCTCCCTGACGGGCGATGCCGTCCAGCCGGATCCGGCGTCCGTGGAGGGCTTCGAGACCTTCACAAAGCGTTACGTCGAAGCGCTTGAGACCGAGAAGGCTGCCATCGGGTCCGTAAAGTGGTGAAAATCGCAGCCGGACTGTGATAAACCGGGGGCAGGTGGTGCGCAGGAGGCAGCCGGTGTACGGGTGGTAGCTGGTGCACGGGTGGCAGATGGTGCACAGGAGGAACGATATGGATCGGGAACCAGGGGAGCGGGAGCTTTACTTTGCAGAGACGGAGCCGGAGAAACGCCTCCGCCATCTTGAAAAATGGGAGCAGGACTCCCCGGGCGAGGCTGTCCGCTTTGCGAGGCAGCTCTGGCAGGAACGCTATACGGATCCGAAAAAGCCGGACCGGATGGTGGACAACTGGCTCTGGAAATGCGTATATCTGCCGGGACTTTTCAAACGGCAGAATGTTTCCAGGAAGGCCTTCCGCGCAGAGCTTGACCGGACCATCCATGAGCTCCACCTGGAATCAGGGGAGAACCTGGGCAAAGACCTGAGGGAGGTCCTGTACCTTGAGTTCCGGAACATGGCGGCCCGGTACCTGGAGACCTGCCGCGGATCGCGGTACGCCAGCCGTTATTTCGGGCTTATGAAGGCCGAGGAAAAGGACAAGCAGGAAAAAGCCGCCGAGGAGTTCTGGATGATGTCCAGAGGGCTGGCGCTGATCTCCGGAAAAGAGGCTGAGATGAAGCTCTTCTCGGAGGCGCTCGAGGCGGAGCTTGAGGATTTCGCCCCCGATTACAGGGAAATGTATCGGAGCCTGGACGCACGGTTCCTGGCTAAAAAACGCTCCTGAAGAAATACAGAAGCGCCCGCTGCCGGGACGGCAGCCCTGCCGCCGGAAACTCTGTCTGAAACAAATAATCGGAGCCTGTTATCAGAACGTTCTGATGACAGGCTCCTTTTTCGTTGATGTTTTCATTCTTCCGGCCGGCATCGGCAGGGCTGCTTAACGGAACTTCACCGCTGTTCCGTACGCCATGACCTCCGCGGCGCTCTGCATGACAGAAGCAGAGGAATACCTTACGCATACGATGGCATCAGCCCCCATGTTCTCCGCTTCCTCCACCATGCGCTTGGTCGCGAGCGCGCGGGCGTTGTTCATCATTTCGTTGTACTTGGTCAGCTCTCCGCCGACCAGTGTCTTGAGGCCGGCGCCGATATCCCGGACCGCGTTCACGGTCTGGATCGTGCTTCCCTTGACCATGCCGAGCATTTCCAGTTCCTTACCGCTGATTCCTTCAGTAGTTACCAAGATCATCTTCCTCACCTCTCTTTATCTCATTGATCCGTGCCTTGAGCGCAAATACCATCCCGATGCCCAGCGCGATCAGGGGAATGGCAAACAGGTACATCACCGGGCTGAACGCTGTCGCAAGCAGAAGAAAATACAGGTAGCCCGCCAGGTAGAGCAGAAAAACGATCGTGATCACGACCGGCGCGATCATCTTCTTTTTATGGTCCTTCATGGTCTGCCTCCTTCCCGGGCGCTCAGCGTCCGGGCATCTCCGGTCTTTCAGCCTCTGCGCTTCTCCGGTCCTTCAGCGTCCGCGCGTCTCCGGTCCTGATCAGGCGCACGTCAGGTTACGTAATGGATGCGGCTTTCGTCGAACCTGTCCGCCTGCTGCTTTTCCTCCGCCGCGTATCCGTACGGGAAGATGGCAAATGCCCTTAAGCCGTCAGGCATATCCAGGATCCTTTCGACCGCCTGCATGCGCTCCTCCCGGGGAGCGATCCCCAGCCAGACGCCGCCGAGCCCCTGCGCGTCGGTCTCGAGCCAGAGGTTTTCCATGGCGATGGCGAGATCGATCTCTGCAAAATCCGGCATCCTGACGTTCGTTCTGTATGCCGCGACGATCGCGGCAGGCGCGTCCTTCGTCATGCCTGCATACTCATGGACCTCCGAAAGGACAGCCAGCTTCTCCTTGTTCGTGACAACATAAAACTCCCACGGCTGCTGGTTTCCCGCGGACGGCGCCTGCATGGCGGCCCGAAGGATCGCCGTCGTCTTTTCAGGCTCCACAGGCCTGTCCTGGTATTTCCGGATGCTTACTCTGGTATAAATGTTGTTCATCGGCTGTGACTCCTTTCAGATGCGGTGCTGCAGGCTTCTTCCCACGGGTCCTTCCCGGGCTCCTTTCAGGACCCGGAAATGTCATTGATATACAGGTCGAACAGCGCAGCCTTGCATTCGTTGATGACCCTCATCTTGTTTAAGGCGGGCTGCTGAGCATTTTCCGCCGCTTTTTTCATGATCTCCTTGATCCCTTCCACGTCGCCGTTGACGAAGCATTCGTTGATGCTGTTCAGCTCTTTTGCCATGGCTTCGGAGTGCTTTTCGGCTTCATTGGTCTCCGTCCGGAAAATGGTCTCCGCCTTGTCCCCGAACCAGCTCCTGTAGCGGTCGATCTTGTCCTCGTCCAGAAGATAGTTCCTGACTTCTCTTTCGAACATCTGCTTCCGGTCCTGAAGAGTTTCGCGGTCTCTCTGCATCTCCCGCTTCGTCGCGCGGATCTTGGATTTCAGGAAGGACGTTCCCTTGATGAATACGGCGTAGTCCTCAAACACGGAGGGGTCGTCAAAATAGAGGTAGATCCAGATCCCCTCGATGATGTATTTCTTTTCCTTATGCTGCTTCGCGTAGTCCATCGCGAAGCGGACGAAGTCGATAAAGACCCTGTCCTCGTACTCTTCCTTGGGGATGCTGTTTCTCTCCTCGACGCCGATGTAATACTTTGCCCCCTCGCCGTTAAAGAAGGCGAAGATCATATC
>CACXDR010000283.1 GCA_902766415.1 uncultured Lachnospiraceae bacterium | reverse complement strand
CCCCGAGCATGGCCTCCATGCCGTTCACGTCCACGGTCCCGCCGTTGCCGCGCAGCTCGTCCATCATATTCAGCGCCACGACCGTCGGGATGTTCAGCTCGAGGAGCTGCATGGTCAGGTAAAGGTTCCGTTCGATGTTGTTCGCGTCGACGATGTTGATGATCGCCTTCGGATGCTGGTCCAGGACAAAATCCCTGGAGACAAGCTCCTCGCTTGAATACGGGGACATCGAGTAGATACCCGGCAGGTCCGTGATCAGCGTGCCTGCATGCCCCCGGATCACGCCGTCCTTCCGGTCCACGGTAACGCCCGGGAAATTTCCGACGTGCTGGTTCGCCCCGGTCAGCTGGTTGAAAAGCGTCGTTTTTCCGCTGTTCTGGTTCCCGACGAGGGCAAAGGTGAGCGTCGTGTCCTCCGGCAGGGGATCCCCGCTGCCCTTCGGGTGGAACCTTCCCTCCTCACCGAGGCCCGGGTGCTCCTTTCTGGTCTTTTCCTTTGCCTCTCCTTCCTTGCCGGGAACCCCGGGAAGAAGCACGCCCCCGATCTTTTCCGCGTCCGCGACCCTCAGCGTGAGCTCGTACCCGTGGATGCGGAACTCCATCGGGTCTCCGAGCGGCGCGAGCTTTACAAGCGTTACATCGGCTCCGGGGATGACGCCCATATCCAGGAAATGCTGGCGGAGGGCCCCCTCGCCCCCTACCTCCGTGATCCGGGCGGACTCGCCCGGCTTCAGCGTATTCAGTTTCATTATGTCTGCTCCAGTCTGTATATTGATCCTGCCATATGGCAATCAGACCGGAAGGCACGGTGCCTCCCGGTCTGATTTATACTATACAGTTAGTCAGTTATAATTTCAAACTTTTCCGCTTATTAATTACTGCTGATTGAGAAACTGCTCCTTGCTGCCGCTTTTCAGGGAATGCTCCCTGCACAGCCCGCAGGTGCCGCAGTTTCCGCCGCAGGAGCTCTTTCCCGCCCTTCTGTCCATGACCATGCTTCTTACGGCAAGGGCCGCGGCGGCCAGGACGGCGGCTCCGGCGAAAATGCTGCCCAGATTACTCACGATCCATTCCGCCATATATGCCTCCCGGAAAAAACATTATTTGACTGTCAGAGACTGCGCTTCCTTATACGGCCGGAACAGTTGATAGATCACTCCGGCGAGGACTGCGGCTGCCGCGGCGGCGCCGATGATATTTACACTTCCTGCGGCAAGGCTTCCGATCTGGTACACGACCAGTGCCACCGCGTAGGCGAAGACGCACATATACCCGATCGCGAACGCAGTCCACTTCGCGTTGTTCATCTCCCGCCGGATCGCGCCTATGGCCGCGAAGCAGGGAGCGCACAGCAGGTTAAAGAGCATGAAGGCAAAAGCCGCAAGCTTTCCGTTGCCGTTCGAGAACCTGTTGAAGTCCTCGCTGACATTCGGCCAGAGCTGGGAGCCCTCCTCGTCGAGCTCCTCCATGACCGGCTCGCCCGCCTCGTCGAACAGGGGCTCTCCCGTCTCCTCATCGACCGCCTGCACGGCCTTTGAGTCAAAGTTGTAAAGCACGCCGAAGGTGCTGACGACCTGCTCCTTCGCGACAAGGCCCGTCACTGTCGCGACCGTAGGCTTCCAGGAGCCGAAGCCGAGCGGCCTGAACAGGGGCGCCGCAACGTTTCCGATGTCTGCAAGGATCGAATCGTCCATCGCCACGACGTCATCCTCCGGGATGCCCATCCTGTCCGCGACCTGGGAAACATATTCCTCCGTAGCCACGGTCTCGTCCTCAAAGAGCGTATCGACCATGCCGAAGCGGCCGTTGACGTTGCCGAAGCTCGACATGAACCAGATGATGATGGAGCTTAAAACGATCACCGTGCCCGCGCGCTTGATAAAGGACCAACCGCGCTCCCATGTCCCGCGGAGCACGTTTCCCGCGGACGGCACGTGGTACGGCGGAAGCTCCATGACGAACGGCGCAGGATCGCCCGCGAACATTTTCGTCTTCTTCAGCATGATACCCGAAATAATGATGGCCGCGACGCCGATAAAGTAAGCGGAGACCGCGATGGTCCCGCTGCCTCCGAACAGCGCGCCGGCGATCAGTCCGATGATCGGCATCTTCGCGCCGCAGGGGATGAAGCAGGTCGTCATGATGGTCATGCGCCTGTCGCGCTCGTTCTCAATGGTACGGGAAGCCATGACGCCCGGGACGCCGCAGCCAGTGCCGACAAGCATCGGGATAAAGGACTTGCCCGAGAGACCGAAACGCCGGAAGAT
>CACXDR010000282.1 GCA_902766415.1 uncultured Lachnospiraceae bacterium | reverse complement strand
GCCGGCAGGATACGGAAGCATGCGGGCGGGATCTGAAAATATTTGAATAACCAGGAAAAGCATAAAATGATCGGAACATATATCACCAGAAAAACAGCCGCGGCCCTTGTGATGGCCCTTCTCGGGCTCTCGATCTCCGCGGCAGGAGGGCATATGCTCCCCGCGAAGGAGACACCAGCTGAAACGGCGGCGGTGCAGGAGACGGTCCCTGCGTCCCGGAAGGCTATGGAGACAAGGCCGCCGGAGACCACTCCGGCCGAAACGGAGCCGGAGGAGCAGGCGCCGGCACCCGCACCTGACCGGTTCAACCTGACGCTCTGGTACCCGGAGGGGACGGAGGACACGGAGGACCCGCTTGCAAGCTACGGCGGAAAGGCCTTCAAATCCTTCTACGAGCGCGATACAGACTGGCAGAGCAATGTTCTTGCCCCGGTCGACCGGAAGCCCGTCAACGTCGCCCAGAGCCTTGGAAGAGGCCGTGAGAGCGTCCTGGGGCATTATAATATCACTGACTCCTCACATGAGGAGAATGACTCCTCGACATGGACGGTCTCGAAGTGGAAGAGGGTCACCCTGGACTTCCACGACGGAAACGGGACGCCCTTAAGCTCGCTCTCGAACGTCCGCGAGATCCTCGCCATGGCAAGCGTCTATACCTATTACCATGATCCGGCCGACTATGAGCTCTTCATGAGCTACGCGAGGAGCCTCTGGAACGCCTCCCATTCTTACGGCGCATCCATGAGCAGCGTCTATTACGACACCGACTGCCTGACTGTTGAGCAGGTCCAGAAGGCGATCGAAAAGGGAAGCGGCTTCCACGGCGCCTCCCAGGGCGCTTCAGGAGCATCAGGAACCTCGGGAGCCAGGGCATCCGCCTCGGATGCCTCCCTTAGCGCGGGAGCTTATCCCGCGACCGGCTCCGACGCGGAGCGGATCCTTGACCCGTCCGTCGTCCAGGTGGAGGACTCGGACTGGCCCGGCACGGGCGGAGACCGGAACGGCGGGACAGCATGGCCTCAGGAAGCGGGAGAAGGCGCGGAGAACGGCGCAGGCGAAGGCCGGAGCGTATTCTACGGTGACGGCCGTGACGCAGCGGCAGTCCCGGTCTATGGCGAAGCGGGAGGCCCTGGCGTCCGGAACGGCTCCGAAGCCGGCCCTGGCGTCATTCTGAATGAGGGCTCGGCGGAGGACAGCTACGCATCCGCCGGGACCGGAAACGCTGCCATGACGCCGGACACCTCCTCTGTCATGCTCGAGGATACCTCGTTCGATGAGGAGCTTTACACCGCTCAGCTCGAAGCGCAGTCAGCGGAGGCGATGCTTGAAGAGTACCGGCAGCACGGCACCATCCCGGAGGAATACCTTCAATGCCCGGGGCATCTGGACCTGACCCTCCGCGCGTCCGTAATAAAAATGGACGGAAAGAAAAATCTGTTCACGATCGACAAGATCGGAAGCGACCCTGCCTCCTTCAACGACAGGTGGCAGGGCTGGACAGAAGAGGCCATGTCGTACGCAAGAACGCTGGCGGAGTCTGACTGGTATCAGGATTACGGCCTGTCCGCAAGCCTTTTCTCGCGCCAGGCGCCCATCGAGGAGTCCGAGATCGAGCTTTACATGGAACGGCTCCCAGAGGACGTCTCCGAAGCGCGGCGTACCCTGATCCGCGCGGCCCTCGGCAGCGTAGGGCGCGTCCCGTATTACTTCGGCGGCAAGGCAGTCTCTGCGGACTACGACGCGAACCACTTCTACACGATCGTTTCCCCGGACTACAAGGGGCGCATATTCCGCGGCCTTGACTGCTCCGGATGGCTTTCCTGGATCTACTGGAACGCCTTCGGGACGCCGCTTTCCGAGACCAGCACCGCAGGGCTCATCCACCTGGGCCGCTCCGTAAAGCGCTCAGACCTGAAGCCCGGCGATATTATCATCAGGAGCGGCACGGACGAGACGCTGGGCCACGTCCTCATGTTCTTTACCTGGGACGACAGCGGACGCGCGCTCTGCATCCATGAGACCGGCGGCGTGACCAACAATGTGACACTGACGCTCCATGACGCGAACTGGACCTTAAGAAACCTGATCGACTGAGAGGATCTTCAATGAACTCCGAAGAAGAGAAACGGAAAAAATATCTTCAGGACGTCGAACGTCTCCGCAGGATCCGCGAGCAGGCGAAAAAGCGTGACCCGGGACATTACCGGGACACGGCAGGAGAGCGGAGGCGGGAGAAGGGCGCCGCGGCCCTGCCTGCCGGGGACGGCCTCTCCGACGGCCTGAAAACGGATGCGGGACGTTCCCGCGCCCGTACGAAAAAGCGGAAAAAGGCGAAGAATATCCTGCGTATCCTTTATGCCGCGGTATTCCTTTTCCTTCTGGGGTACGGCGTTCTGAACCTGATGGCGACCACCGGCGGCAAGGAAAGCGGCTTCTATACCGTAGCCGTGTTCGGGGTGGATTCCCGCGACGGGAATCTAGAAAAGGGTGCGCTTGCTGACGTCAATATGATCGTTTCCCTGGACCGCTCGAACGGAAATATCCGCCTGATCTCGGTATACCGCGACACCTACGTCCAGATCGACGAGAACGGGAAATTCCACAAATTCAATGAAGCGTACTTCAAGGGCGGCCCGAAGCAGGCCCTCTGGACCATGAAGCACAACCTGGGCATCGAGCCGGACGATTACGTCACCTTCAACTGGAAGGCCGTGATCGACGCGATCAATATCATGGGCGGCGTCGACATCGAGATCACCGAGCCGGAGTTTGTATACATCAACTCATTCATCACGGAAACGGTCGAATCCACAGGGATCGGCTCCGTACATCTGAAGCACGCCGGCATGAACCATCTGGACGGGGTCCAGGCAGTCGCGTACGCGCGCCTGAGGCTCATGGATACCGATTACAACCGCACAGAGCGCCAGAGAAAGGTCGTAAGCCTCCTGGTGGACAAGATCAAGGCCGCAGACCTGAAAAAGCGCTATGAGGTCGTTACGAGCGTCCTGCCGGAAACAAAAACAAGCATAACGGTCGATGACCTGCTTCCGTTCGCGAAAAACGCGCGCAGGTTCCATATCGGCGCGACCGGCGGTTTTCCGTTTGAACGCGATACAGCGACCGTAGACAAAAAGAACTGCGTCATCGCGGTCACGCTTGAAAGCAACGTCAAGGCGCTTCACGCGTTTCTGTTTGACGATATGGATTACAGGCCTTCGTCATCCGTCCGCGAGATCAGCAAAAAGATCGTGAAAAAGACGGGACTGGAAGGAAGCGGCGAGATCCCGGAAGCAGTTACGGACACCAAAGGAAGCGGCGGCGTCGGCACGAAGCCGTAAGGCAGTGCGGGCAGCCGCTCAGGAGAGCGAAATGAAACTATTCGCGAAACACCTGTTTAACGAATAGTTGATTCGGGAAGTGATCTGAAGTATAATATGCCTGCAGGACGCCCGGTCCTTACGCCGGAAAAGCCCTGCGGGCATATTCTGTTCCAGGAGGACCCTATGGCTGCAAAGAATCTGAGCTACAGCGCAAAAACGGACCAGGAAAACGTTGAACACCTGCGGGAGCTTCTCGCGGCGCTTCCTCCGTTCTGCAAGACATATTTCCGCGGAATCGAGCCTAGGACGCAGTCGCGCACGCGGATCGCCTACGCGTACGATCTCAAGATCTTTTTCAACTATCTGATGAATGAAAACCCCGAGATCGCGAAATGCGGCGATATAAAGAATATTACGCTTGAAATGCTGGACGCGCTCCGCCCGACCGACATCGAGGAATACATGGAATACCTGAAGTACCGTCCCGATGAGGAAGGCTCCGGCACGGGCGTCATGAACCGCGACGTCGGGATCAAGCGCAAGGTCTGCTCGCTCAAAAGCTTCTATAAATATCTGTACCAGAAGGAAATGGTCGAGAACAATCCCGCGGCGCGCGTGATCATGCCGCGGCTCCACGAAAAAGAGATCATCCGCCTGGATATCGACGAGGTGGCCATCATGCTGGACCAGGCGGAATCCGGCGACGCGCTGACCGAACGCCAGAAGGCGTATCACGAAAAGACAAAGACGCGCGACCTCGCGCTCCTGACGCTGCTTCTGGGAACAGGCATCCGTGTATCCGAGTGCGTCGGGCTGAACATTTCCGATGTGGATTTCAAAAATGACGGGATCCGCGTGCACAGAAAGGGAGGAAAGGAACAGGTCGTCTACTTCGGGGACGAGGTCGAGGAGGCGCTCCTCTCCTACATCGAGGAACGGAAGCACATGATCCCGGCGGACGGCTCGGAGGACGCGCTGTTCCTGTCGATGCAGAACAAACGCCTGAATGTGCGCAGCGTCGAGAATCTTGTAAAAAAATACGCGAGGACCGCGGCCCCGTTAAAAAAGATCACGCCGCATAAGCACCGCGGCACCTACGGTACAAATCTGTACCGCGAGACCGGCGATATCTACCTCGTGGCGGACGTTCTCGGGCACAGCGACGTAAACACGACCAGGAAGCACTACGCAGCGCTCCAGGAGGACCGCAGGCGCAGCGCAAGGAACAAGGTGCGGCTGAG
>CACXDR010000281.1 GCA_902766415.1 uncultured Lachnospiraceae bacterium | reverse complement strand
GCCTGCCCCGTGCTGCCTTCCTTCCGCGCGGCGAAGGAGGGGCATATCTACATGACCGACCGCCAGCTCTACCAGTCGGCGGACATCACCGCGCGGATGATCCTGGACCTTCACGAGATGATGACGGACGGGGACACGGACAAAATGATGTTTATAAGGAAACCGGAATGACCTTGCCTGAACACGGACAACTGAAAGCGCCTGCCGGCGCGGAGGGGAACGGAAGGGGCCGTACGCCTGTTCCGTTCTTTGTGTGCGTTTCCCTGGCCCTTGCTTTCATGATGGCCTTCAGCGTCGGGTCCGGGAGCGTCAGGATCCTGCCGGGCGAGATCCTGAGGATCCTTCTTTCCGGCGGGGACGGCAGCGCGGCGTCGGACATCGTCCTCCTGATCCGCGCGCCCCGCGTCCTTTCGGCGGCTGTTTTCGGCGGCGCGCTCGCGCTTTCCGGCTACCTTCTCCAGATCTTCTTCGGGAACCCGATCGCCGGCCCGTTCGTCCTCGGGATCTCCTCCGGGGCGAAGACCGCCGTCGCGCTTGTCATGATCGTCCTGCTCGGTTCGTACCGCCAGGTCCCGTCCGCCGTGCTGGTGCTCGCCGCATTCGCGGGCTCGGCCGCGGCGACAGGCTTCATCATCCTCGTGTCGCGCAGGGTGCGCCACATGGCGTCGCTCCTCGTGGCAGGCATCATGTCGGGGTACCTCTGCTCCGCGGTGACGGAGTTCCTCATTACCTTTGCGGACGATGCCGACATCGTCAACCTTCACGCCTGGTCGGAGGGAAGCTTCGCGGGGATGACCATGGACGGCGTAAAGACAGGCGCGCTGATCTGCGGCGCGGGATTCCTTCTTTCCGTCCTTCTTGCGAAGCCGATCGGCGCCTACCAGATGGGGGAGCGTTACGCGAGGAGCGTCGGCGTGAACATCCGCTTTTTCCGCGCGGCGCTGATCCTCGTGTCCGGGATGCTGTCCGCGTGCGTTACCGCGTTCGCGGGGCCGGTCTCCTTCATCGGGATCGCGGTGCCCTTTCTCACAAGGCGGATCCTTAAGACGCAGGAGCCGCTCGTCCTGATCCCGGCGGTCGTCCTTGCCGGCGCCGCCGCCTGCGTGGCGTGCGACCTCATCGCGCGGACGGCGTTCGCGCCGCTCGAGCTTTACATCGGTACGGTGACCAGCCTCTTCGGGGCGCCCGTGGTCATCTTCATGCTCGTGACGAGAAGGAGGGAGGCGGGATGAGTAAGGCAGGAGACCGTACGGCTTATACGGTAACGCTTTCAGATGTCAGTGCCGGCTACGGCGGAGAGCCGAAGATCAGGCGCATCACCCTCACCCTGCAGCCGGGCCGGATCACCGTGCTGATCGGGCCGAACGGCGCGGGAAAATCGACGATCCTCAGGACCATCGCGGGAGAGCTCCCGGCGTCCGCGGGCGCGGTGCTGATCGGCGGGGACCCGGTTGCCTCCATTCCCGGCAGGGAGCTTGCCCGGAGGGTGTCCGTCACGACGACGGAGCGCCCGGATACCGGCTACATGACCTGCTTCGATGTCGCGGCGGCAGGGAGGTACCCGTACACCGGCGCGTTCGGGCGGCTTTCCGCGGAGGACCGGGAGAAGGTCGCGGAAGCCCTCCGGACGGTCCGCGCGGAGGAGATCTCCGGGCGTCTGTTCATGGAGGTAAGCGACGGGCAGAAGCAGAACGTCCTTCTCGCGCGGGCCATCTGCCAGGAAACGCCGGTCATGCTTCTCGACGAGCCGGCGTCCTATCTTGATATCCGGAGCAAGCTTTCGCTTCTCGGCGCGCTTTCCGCCCACGCGCGGAGGTACGGGACCTGCGTGGTCCTTTCCATGCACGAGACGGACCTCGCGGAGCGGATCGCGGACTTTGCGGTCTGCGTGAAGGACGGGGAGATCCTTTCCAGCGGGGTCCCTGCGGAGATCTTCCGGCAGGAGATCATCGAGCCCCTGTACGGGCTGCCGGAGGGCTCCTACGACCCGCTTTCCGGCACCTGTGAATTCCGCGGGGCGGAGGGGGAGCCGGAGCTTTTCCTCATCTCGTCAGGAGGCCGCGGCGTCCCTGTGATGCGGGAGCTCCAGAGACGGGGGATCCCGTTCGCAGCAGGGGTCCTTTTTGAGAACGACGCAGACCTTCCGTACGCGAAACGGCTTGCGGCGAAGGTCTTTACCGCAGCGCCGTTCCGGGACATCCCGGAAGAGACGGCAGCCGCAGCGCTTGGCGCCATGGAGGCGTGCGGGCGCGTGATCACCACGGAGGACCCGGAAAACGCGCCTGTGCAGGCGCAGGTCGCTTCCCTTATAAGGGCGGCGGAGGAAAGAGGGATCTTAAAGAGCATGGAGGAGCTATGGTAAATTTTGTCGGAGCGGGGCCCGGGGCCCCGGACCTCATCACGGTGCGGGGGATGACGCTTCTTAAGGAGGCGGATCTCGTGATCTACGCGGGCTCGCTCGTAAATCCCGCCCTGCTTTCGAACGTGAAGCCGGGCGCGCGTGTCCTTGACAGTAAGGAGATGACGCTTGAGGAGGTCATCGCGGCCGCAGAGGAGAACGAGAGGGCCGGCGGTATGACGGTGCGGCTCCATACGGGCGACCCGTCCGTCTACGGCGCTATCCGGGAGCAGATGGACGCGCTGGACCGCCTGGGGATCGCCTACCGCGTGTGCCCTGGCGTCAGCTCCTTCTGCGCGGCGGCGGCTG
>CACXDR010000280.1 GCA_902766415.1 uncultured Lachnospiraceae bacterium | reverse complement strand
GCGGACCCCTTCCCTGCCGGCATCCGCCGCCGTGACGCGTTTCAGCGTCCTGAGCATGGCGACCGGGCCGTCGGGATCCAGCTCCGTGCAGCGCTCCATGAGCGCAGGCATGTCGCAGATCTTCTCTTCCTTCCAGGGGATGTCCGCGTAGCGGTTCCCGTAAGCGTCCTCAAAGAGGAACACCGCGTCGTCCGTGAAGACGGGGATATAGGCGGTCCCGTTCTCGATCCTCTGCTTCTGGTTCTCGGCGAGCTCCGGGTACACGATGACCGCCGAACGGATATAGGAGGACCTGACCGTCAGATGGCGCGCGTTCAGGACCGCGGGAAGCGGGCCGGCAAGCCGCCGGTCGATCATGCTCTCGGAAAGCACCTCGCGGTACAGGACCGCGAGACGCCGGTTCACGCTGCCGGTGAGGAGCTTCATAAAGGTATAGTCCTCGATCTGGCGGCGGTACTCCTCCCAGAGCGCCGGCTCAAACGCCTTCACGAGGCACATGTTTTCGTACAGCTTCTCGCGGGTCCTGTCGTCCAGCCGGTTGTCGTAGGCGAAGTAAAGGAACACCTCGTGCGGCAGGGCGGCGGTCATCCCCTCGGGCATGCTGTAAAGAAGGTACTCGTTCAGCCCGGTCAGCCGGACATGGTCCCGGATCCCGAGGCTGTACCACCGGAAGGCCTTCTCCGTGCGGTCATCCATGCGGATGAGGGCCGTGCAGATCACGGTGAGAAGCTCTGCCGAAGGATGCCTCTCATAAAGGCGCTCCAGAAGACGGACCTGCATGGGCCCGCAGGTCCGGACCGATCCCGCGGCCTGCGTAAAGGCGCCGGCCGCCGCCTTTGAGAGTTTCGCGTGATCCAGCGCGAAGCGAAGCACGGAGAGCTCCATATTCCCAAGCGTTTTAAGAAGCGCGGGAGTCTTTTCATAGGCCTTCAGGAGCTCCGCGTAGAGGAAGGGGCTCCTTGAGCCTGCATCGTAAACGCCTGCAAGCGTCTCGTGCCATGCGTAGGCATCGTCCGGCGCCTCCGGCGCGAGAAGCGACAGCACGGGAAGGAGGCCGGTCACGCCCTCCTCAAGGTATTTCCTCACAAGACGGAGCGCGCCGCTCCTCCGCTCTTCCCCGCCGGGAAGGAGCGCCTTCAGCGCCTCCATGAGGGCGTATTCGTACCTGCCGGTCTGGCGCAGCTCCTGCACGGCGCCCTCGACGCCCGCGATGAGCTCCTTCGCCTGCTCAGGCCGGCCGGCAATGTAAGCCGCCTCCGCCTTAAGGAGGATGTTCCTCCGCTGCTCCGCCCGCTCGCCTCCCGCGCCCTCAAGCGCGGCGAGCATGCGCTCCCCGGCGGCCCTGTCCGGCGTCCCGAAGGTGAACGCCGCCAGCTTTTCCTCAAGGTATCCGGCAAAGCGGCGCTTTTCCTCAAGCCGCTGCCGCTTCCTCGCGGTGACGGCCGGCTCCTCCGCGCGGAACACCGTCACGGGAACGGAGAACGCGAACGCGTCCGTGAAGAAACAGACCCTTCCCTCGTTCCTTCCGGCGTGGAGCTTCGCGGAATCCACCGCGAACGAATACGTCATGGCGCCGTTCTGAAACTGCTCCGGTGTGACTGTCCGGACCGGGAGCGTGATAAAACCGCCCTCCGCCCGCACGGAAAGCCGGAACCAGCCCTGCCGCACGATCACGAGGATGATGCTGCCGACCGCCTGGGCGGCCACGCCCCTGAGCGAGCACTGCTCCGTCTCCGCCCGCACGAGGGCGGGCTTCTTCGCGCCGGCCGCCACAAGGAACTCCTCCATTGCGGACTGCCGGTCCGGCCCGCCGCGGAACGCTTCATAAAGAGCGCGCGTCCGCATGTCCTGCATGAACGGCGCGCTCACAAAATATCTGTACTCAAAAATGCGAAGCGCCGATTCCGGATCGGCCTTCGCTATGAGAGCAAAGTCTTCAATTGTCCTGAAATGCTCCAACGTGCCGGCAGCAGTGCCGTCCGTCACCCGGAAGCAGAAGGGGATCTCCCTCTCCCCGGCGTTCGTGACCAGGCGGAGCGATCCCTCGATCCTGTCCCCCGGTTCAAGGAACCGGGCGTCAGCCTCGACCGCGATGCGGTTCTTCCTCCCGCCGAACGCGGGCCTTAAGACCCGGACCCGGACGCTGTCCGAATAGACAAGTCCCTTCAGGTGGATCCCGTTCCCGCTCTCCGCGGCGATCTCCGTCTTAAGGACCTCCCCCTTCCTTACCGGAAGGTCGATCCTTTCCGGCGCGAGAACAAGCTCCGGATCTCCGGCGCTGAGGATGCCGCGCGCCAGCCGGTTGATTCTCTCTCTCATTCCTGCCCTCTGATCTTACCTTTTGCTAAGGCGATTTTATCACACTTCCCGTTGAATGAAAACTTTCCCTTTGCCGAAAAGCTTGTTATAATGTCGGAACAGAACGCTGTCCGGAGGTAGTCAATGATTTCTGATCCGATGACCTTATATAAGCTCATGGTCCTTTATATGCTGCGCAGGGTGAATTTCCCCCTGACCGAGGAGCGCATCACCCACTTCTTCCTGGACCGGGAGTACACGAATTATTTTTCCTTAAAGCAGGCGCTCTCCGAGCTGATCGAATCGAAATTCATCCGCTGCCACTCCGTCAGGAACTCCACCCGCTACACGATCACCCCGGAGGGCGAGGAGGCCTGGGGCTTCTTCGGAAAAAAAGTCTCCTCCGAGATCCTCGCCGATATCGACGGGTATCTGAAGGAGAACCGCTTCCGCATCCGCAGCGAGGTCGGCGTGACCGCTGACTACTATAAATCCACGAACCAGGACTATATCGTCAGCTGCGAGATCAACGAGGGGCGCGTGAAGCTCATCTCCCTCTCCCTCTCCGTCCCCGACGAGGCGCAGGCCGAGCTCATGTGCGCCCGCTGGCGCGACACGAGCCAGGACGTCTATTCCTACGTCCTGAAAAAGCTCATGGGCGGCGAATGAATTTTCGACCATGGGGACTGTCCCCATGGTCCAACAAAAACCCGCCTTTGTGTTGATTATCCGAACAAATGTTGAGCCATGGGGACAGTCCCCATGGCTGAAATCATGTCTATGCTTCAATTACTGACCGGATGGCCGAGAAGACTTCTTCCCGGCCGTCTTTTGTTTCTGAGGAGAACGGGATGACCGGCGTGTCCTTCGGGCAGCCGAGCGTCCCGCGGATCGTTTTCTTCAGGGAGGCGATCTGGCTCCGCTTCACCTTGTCTGCCTTGGTCGCGATGATCACGGCCCTGAGCCCCCGCGACGCGATCCAGTCGTACATCATGCAGTCATTGCCCGACGGCTCGTGGCGGATGTCCACCAGGAGGAACACGGTCTTCAGCTGCTTCGAGGTGTTCAGGTACCGCTCGATCATTTCCCCCCACGCGGCACGCTCCCGCTCGCTCGCGTTCGCGTAGCCGTAGCCCGGCAGGTCCACGAAGTAGACCCTGCCGTTCACACGGTAGAAATTGATGGTCTGCGTTTTCCCGGGACGGGCCGAGGTCCGGGCGAGGGCCTTCCGGTTCACGAGCGCGTTCAGCAGGCTCGATTTCCCGACGTTCGACTTTCCCGCGAACGCGATCTCCGGCAGCGCGGTCTCCGGCACCTTGCTCGTCACGCCGCAGACCAGCTCGAGCACCGCCTCCCGCACGGTAACGTTCCCGTTCTCATCGAACAGGGGCGACGGCACCGCCGGCGGCACGGTCTTTTTCGAGCGCTGCTTTTTCAGGGCGGCAGCCGCCGCCTTCTTTTCCTCAGCCAGCGCCTTGTCCCGCCCGAACGCGCCCGCGACGCGTTTCTTTATCTCCCCCTTTTCCGCGGGAGACGCGGTCCGCGTTCCGCCCGGGACGCTCTTCCTGATTGTCTTCGGTCCGTTCGTCATTCCGTTTTTTCCTTTTCCTCTGCTCCGGCCGCTCCCCCGGCGTGCTTCTTTGCCGGCGCGGTGAACGCCTGCTTCACGGCCTCCCGGAACTCCTCAATGTAAACGATGCTCAGCCCGTCCGTGATCTCCGCGGAAAGCTCCGCGATATCCGGCCGGTTCGCCTCCGGCACCAGGATCTTCGTGATCCCCGCCGCCTTCGCCGCAAGCGTCTTTTCCTTCAGCCCGCCGATCGGCAGGATGCGCCCGCGGAGCGTGATCTCGCCTGTCATGGCAAGATTGCCGCGCACCTTCCTCCCGCTCGCCGCGGACAGCATGGCGACCGCCATGGTCACGCCCGCGCTCGGCCCGTCCTTCGGCACCGCGCCCTCCGGGATATGGATATGGATGTCGTTCTTCTCAAAAAAGTCCTGCGTCACGCCGTAGTCCGCGGCAGCCGCGCGCACGCACGAAAGCGCGGTCTGGGCGGATTCCTTCATGACGTCGCCCATAAGGCCCGTCAGCTGCAGGACACCCTTCCCGGGCATGACGCTCACCTCGATCTCGAGGGTCGCGCCTCCCGCGCTGGTCCACGCAAGGCCGCGTACGATCCCCACCTGGTCCGGCCTCACGTGGTCCTCGGGCCGCACCTTCTCCTTGCCGAGGAGCTCCCTGACCTTTTTCTCCGTGATGCGGATCTTCCGCTTCCGCCCCTTCAGGATCTCGCGGGCGCATTTCCGGTACACGTCCCCGATCCGCCGCTCGCAGTTTCTCACGCCGGCCTCCCGGGTGTAGCTCCGGATGATCTTAAGGATCGCTTCGTCGGTAAATTCCACCCTGCCGTCGGGTATGCCGTTCGCCTCCGCCTGCTTTTTAACAAGGTAATCCTTCGCGATATGGAACTTCTCGTTCTCCGTGTAGGAGTTGATCTCGATGATCTCCATGCGGTCGATCAGCGGCGCCGGGATGGTCTCCATGGTGTTCGCCGTCGCGATGAAGAGGACCTTCGAAAGGTCGATCGGCAGCTCGACGTAATGGTCGCGGAACTTTACGTTCTGCTCCCCGTCAAGGACCTCGAGGAGGGCTGATGCCGTCGCCCCGTGATACTCCGGCGAGACCTTGTCCACCTCGTCGAGAAGCATGAGCGGGTTCGCGCTTCCCGCCTGCCGGAGCGCGTCGACGATCCGCCCGGGCATGGCACCGACGTACGTTTTCCTGTGGCCGCGGATCTCCGCCTCGTCCCTGACGCCGTCGAGGCTGATGCGCACATACTTCTTGTCAAGCGCGCGCGCCACGCTCCGCGCGATCGAGGTCTTGCCCGTTCCGGGCGGCCCGACCAGGCAGAGGATGGGACTCTTGCTGCCCGGGTTCAGCATGCGGACCGCAAGGTACTCGACCACGCGCTCCTTCACCTTTTCCAGGCCGTAATGGTCCTTCTCGAGGATGTCCTCGGCCCGCTCAAGGTCCGGGTTGTCCTTCGTCTCATGGTCCCACGGAAGCTCGAGGAGCGTGTCGATGTAGGTCCGGATGACGTTCGCCTCCTGCCCTCCGCCCGGCATGGACTTGAGCCTTCCGACCTCCTTCATGATCCTGGCCTTCACCTCCTCGGAGGCTTCCAGCTTCTCACAGCGCGCGCTGTACTCGTCCGCTTCCGCGGAGGGCGATTCCCCGCCGAGCTCCTGCTCGATCAGCTTCATCTGCTCGCGCAGCACGTATTCCTTCTGGTTCTTGTCGATATTCTCGCGGAGCTTTGCCTGGAATTCCCGCCGGATCGCGCTGACCTCGATCTCCCGCGTCAGCTGCTCCGTCAGGACGGCGTACAGCTCCTCCGTCGTATCGCACTCGAGGATCTTCTGGGCGATGCTCCACTCCCACGTGAGATCCGCGGACGCGCGGACCAGCAGCCGGTTCACGTCGCTGATCCTTAAGAGCGGGTTCAGGAACTTCTCCGCGAACGGCCGGTTCCCCTCCGCGTACTTCTTCAGGCGGTCCCTCACGATCCTGAGCATGGCAATGGACGCCGGCGCGGCCGGGTCCGCCTTGATAAGCGGAACCTCCTCCACCTCGGCAGTCATCATCTTTTCGCCCGGATAGAGAGCGATGATCCGCGCGCGGGAAATACCCTCGACCATGACGCGTCCCATATCCTGCGGAAGGCGCGCAAGCTGGCGGATGCCGGCGAGCGTGCCGTATTCGAACAGGGCGTCCGCGTCCGGGTCCAGGTCCTCCGGGTTCCTCTGCGTTACGAGGAACACCTGCTCGTTCACGAGCATCGCCTCCTCGACCGCAGCCATGGACCTTCTCCTGCCGATATCAAAATGGTCGACACGCCCGGGAAGGACTACCATCCCGCGCATGGGAACGACCGGAATCACGCGTTTTCTGCTCATTCAGACAACCTCTTTGCTTAAGACATGAAAAGGCGGGCACCGGCCCGCCTTTCAGATATTCGTAATTTCCTTTACGCGCCGCCCGGATCAGGTTCAGGCAATTTCGCCGGTATTACGCGCGTTTCTTCTTTTCATCGGTACCTGTGCGTCGCGGTAGACGATCTCCGGCTTCCCCTTTTTGAGGACCATGTCCTTCGTGACCGTGCAGATCCCGATCGTGGAATCCGACGGCACCTCGAACATGATATCCATGAGGAGCTCCTCCATGATGGAGCGGAGTCCTCTCGCGCCGGTCTTACGCTCGAGCGCGAGGTGCGCGACCGCGGTCAGGGCGTCCTCCGTAAACTCAAGCTTCACGCCGTCCATCTCGAACAGCCTCTGGTACTGCTTCACAAGGGCGTTCTTCGGCTCGGAAAGGATCCTTACCAGCGCCGCCTCGTCCAGAAGGTCCAGGGAGACCACGACCGGGACACGGCCCACGAACTCGGGGATCAGCCCGAACTTCGTAAGGTCCTGCGGCATGACCTGGCGGAAGAGCTCGTCGATCTCGCGCGACTGCTTCTCGATGACCTGGGAGTTGAAGCCGATGCCCCCGCTCCCCAGCCGCTTCTCGACGATCTTCTCAAGACCGTCGAACGCGCCTCCGCAGATAAACAGGATGTTGGTCGTGTTGATCTGGATCAGCTCCTGGTGGGGGTGCTTCCTCCCGCCCTGCGGCGGGACGCTCGCGTTGGTCCCCTCAAGGATCTTCAGCAGCGCCTGCTGGACGCCCTCGCCGGAAACGTCCCTGGTGATGGAGACGTTCTCGGACTTCTTGGTGATCTTGTCGATCTCGTCGATATAGATGATGCCGTACTCCGCGCGCTTCACGTCATCGTCCGCGGCCTGGATCAGCTTTAAGAGGATATTCTCGACATCCTCGCCGACATAGCCCGCCTCCGTCAGCGTGGTGGCGTCGGCGATCGCGAACGGGACGTTCAGGATGCGCGCCAGCGTCTGCGCGAGGTACGTTTTGCCGGAGCCCGTAGGCCCGAGCATCAGGATGTTGCTTTTCTGGATCTCGACGTCCGAGCCCTGCTTTGAGGTGATCCGCTTATAGTGGTTGTACACCGCAACGGAAAGCACCTTCTTCGCCTCCTCCTGGCCGATCACGTACTCGTCAAGGAACTTCTTCAGCTCCTTCGGCTTTAAGAGGTTGATGCCGGAGAGGTCCGCCTGCTTGTCGTCGGTCTCCTCCTCATCAAGGATCTGGGCGCAGAGATCCACGCACTCATCGCAGATGAATACGCCGTTCGGACCGGACAGGAGCTTCCTGACCATCTCCTGGGGCTTTCCGCAGAATGAGCAGCGGATCTTTTCTTCGTTCTTACCTGGCATGTTTCCTGTCAGCTGTCCTTTCTCAGTGGTGCGCGATGACCTCGTCGATCAGGCCGTACGCTTTCGCCTCCTCGGCGGTCATGTAGTTGTCGCGCTCGGTGTCGCGCTCGATGACCTCGAGGGGCTGTCCGGTGTTGGCGGCCAGGATCGTGTTCAGCTTGCGCCTGGTCTTCAGGATCTGCTCCGCGACGATGCTGATCTCCGTCGCCTGTCCCTGCGCGCCGCCTGACGGCTGGTGGATCATGATCTCGGCGTTCGGGAGCGCGTAGCGCTTGCCCTTCGTGCCGCCGGAGAGCAGGAACGCGCCCATGCTCGCCGCCATGCCGATGCAGATCGTGGCGACGTCGCACTTCACGTACTGCATGGTGTCGTAGATCGCCATGCCCGCAGTCACGCTGCCGCCCGGACTGTTGATATAAAGGTTGATGTCCTTCGTCGGATCCTCCGACTCAAGGAACAGAAGCTGCGCGACCACGAGGCCGGCGCTGACATCGTTCACATCCTCGTCGAGGAAAATGATCCTGTCCTTCAGGAGCCGCGAGAAGATATCATAGCTTCTCTCGCCGCGCCCGCTTTCCTCAACGACATATGGGATCAGACTCATATTTTAATCACTCCTGTCAATGTCCGGCCGTTACCGGTCAGACAAGCTTCGCGTTGGAGACAAGGAAGTCGACCGCCGCCTGGACCTTGACGTCGTCCTCGATCTCCTTACGGCCGTTCTCACCGAGGTATTCCTTCAGCTTGTCAGCCTCGATCTTGTAGGCGTCAGCCATCTTCCTGATCTCAGCCTCGACCTTCTCCGGGTCAGCCTCAAGGTTCTCCTGCTTTACGACCTCCTCGAGGACCAGGCGGGACTTGAGGTTCGTCTCAGCCTGCGGGCGGAACTGCTCCTTCAGCTTGTCCATGGTCATGCCGGTGTACTCCATGTACTGCTCAAGCGGCAGGCCCTGGGACTGCATTCTTCTTGAATAATCGTCGATCATCTGCTCGACCTGCAGGTCGACCATCGGAGCCGGAAGCTCGACAGACGCGTTCTCGCAGACCTTGCCGACGACCAGGTTCTCGTTCTGGCTTGCCGCTGCCTTCGCCTTGTTCTCCTGGAGCTTCAGGTGCAGGTCAGCCTTGTACTCGGCAAGCGTCTCGAAGTCGGAGACCTCGCTCGCGAACTCGTCGTTCAGCTCCGGAAGCTCTCTCTTCTGGATCTCGTGCAGCGTGCACTCGAAGACAGCCGGCTTTCCGGCAAGGTCCTTCGCGTGGTAATCCGCCGGGAAGGTCACGTCGACGGTGAACTGGTCGCCCGTGTTATGGCCGACGATCTGCTCCTCGAAGCCCGCGATGAAGTTGCCGCTGCCAAGGACCAGCGGATAGTTCTCGCCCTTGCCGCCGTCGAACTTCTTGCCGTCGACGCTGCCGTCGAAGTCGATCTTGACGGTGTCGCCGTCCTCAGCCGCCCTGTCGGTGACCGTGACGAGGCGGGAGTTCTTGTTCTGCTCCGCCTTCAGCGCGTCGTTGATGTCATCCTCGGTGACGACATCGTCCGCCTTCTTGACCTCGACGCCCTTGTACTCGCCCAGCGT
>CACXDR010000279.1 GCA_902766415.1 uncultured Lachnospiraceae bacterium | reverse complement strand
GGTCACGGGCTACGACATCATTTTCTTCTGGGTCATCCGCATGGTGTTCTCCGCTCTGGAGCAGACCGGAAAGGTTCCGTTCCACACAGTCCTGATCCACGGTCTGGTCCGCGATTCCCAGGGCCGGAAGATGTCCAAGTCCCTGGGCAACGGCATCGACGCGCTCGAGGTCATCGAGAAGTACGGCGCGGACGCGCTGCGCCTCACGCTCATGACGGGCAACGCGCCCGGAAACGACATGCGCTTCTACTGGGAGCGCGTCGAGGCGTCCAGGAACTTCGCGAACAAGGTCTGGAACGCGTCCCGCTTTATCATGATGAACCTCGGCGAGGAGGCGCCCGCGGAGCCGTCCGCGGAGGCGCTCACCGCTGCTGACCGCTGGATCCTTTCAAAGTGCAACGACCTCGTGAAGGAGGTCACCGAGAACCTCGACAAGTACGAGCTGGGAATTGCCCTCCAGAAGGTCTACGACTTTATCTGGGAGGAGTTCTGCGACTGGTACATCGAGATGGTGAAGCCGCGTCTCTGGGACAAGGAGGACGCGACGCGCGAGGCTGCGCTCTGGACCCTGAAGACCGTGCTCAGCCGTTCGCTGAAGCTCCTGCATCCCTTCCTTCCGTTCGTGACGGAGGAGATCTACATGAACCTCAACGAGGACGAGGAGAGCATCATGATCAGCCCGTGGCCGGTCTATGAGGAGCGCTTCGCGTTCGATGCGGAGGAACGGGAGGTCGAGGCCATCAAGGAGGCAGTCCGCGCGATCCGCGCGGTGCGCACCTCCATGAACGTCGCGCCGGGACGCCAGGCGGCAGTCTACGTGGTGTCGGAGGACGGGGAGCTCCTTCAGAGCTTCGAACGCGCGAAGGACTTCTTCAGCATGCTTGCCCGCGCCTCCGAGGTCTACCTCCAGAAGGACAAGGCGGGGATCGGGGACGATGCAGTTTCCTGCGTCATCCCGGGCGCGAACATCTATATCCCGTTCGCGGACCTCGTGGACGTCGACAAGGAGCTTGCCCGCCTTACGAAGGAGCAGGAGCGCCTTGAGGGCGAGATCCGCAGATCCGGCGGGATGCTTTCGAACGAGCGCTTCGTGAAGAAGGCGCCGGAGGCGAAGGTCGCCGCCGAAAGAGAGAAGCTTGCAAAATACGAGCAGATGCTCCGCCAGGTGGAGGAGCAGCTTGCCCGGCTCAGAAAGTGATTTGGACCTGAATGATCAATTACGATGAGGAGATCCTGAATTTCCGTTCCAGCATGGAGATCAGCTCTGTCGAGGACGCGATCGTGAAGGGTGACATCACGGATATGAAGGATATCCTGATGGAGCTTTTAAAGAACGAGGTCCGGGAGCGGAACGGATGAACGAATATATGGCAGACCGCTGCGACAGGATCGCGAACAGCTGCTATAACGCCGGCCTTCAGAGGGCGCGGGAGCGGGAGCTTTCTGCCGCCGTGCCCTTTCTTAAGCGCGCGCTCCTCTTCAACAAAAGGCACACGGACGCGCGGAACCTCCTGGGGCTCATCTTCTACGAGATCGGCGAGGTGGGCGACGCGCTTGCGCAGTGGGTCATCTCCACGAGCCTGGACCCCGAGGGCAATGCCGCCGTCCGCTACCTTGACGAGATCCGGAGGAAGCGGGGGAGGCTCAAGGCGTACAGCCAGATGATCACGATGTACAACACCGCGCTGGCTGCCGCGCAGAACGGGAACCGTGACTTCGCGATGCACCGCCTTTCGGGCGTGTGCTCCGAGCATCCGAACTACGTGCGCGCGGCACTGCTCCTTGCACTCATACACATGAGCCGCGGGGAGTTCGGCAGGGCGGAGTACTACCTGAACCGCGTGCTCCGCGTGGACAGGTCGAACCCGGACGCGGTGCGCTACCTCGCGGTGGTGAAGAAGAACCGGAAGGAGCGCCCGGAGGAGACTTCGCAGGAGAGCGGGAAGAATGCCTACTCCCACCGGCAGATGACGGACGATGACGTCATCATCCCGCCGACCTACCGGGAGAGCACCGGATGGCAGACCATCGTGAACATCGGGATGGGCCTGCTCATCGGCGCGGCGGCGGTCCTCTTCCTTTACATGCCGACGAAGACCGCGGAGCTTACCCAGCTCCACAACCACGACCTCATGGCCGTGTCGGAAAAGCTTTCGAAGGCAAACAACGAGATCCAGTCGCTCACGAAGGAGAACCGGTCGCTCACGGAGGCGCGCGACGCGCTCGACAGCGAGCTGAACACGGTCGACGAGAGCTACACCTACAAGCTCTCGCAGTTCCAGAAGATGATCGGGATCCTGAACGATTACCGGACGGACAACTATTCGCACGCGGCGGATCTGTACGCGACCATCGACGTCTCGCAGCTCACGGATATCGAGGACGGCAGCGGGATCTCCGTCTCGGAGATCTACACCATCATCGCGGAGCGCATGAACGCGGAAGGGTATTTAAGCCTCTACGCGATGGGGGAGCGCGCCTACGAGCAGGGAAACTATGAGGACGCGATCGCGTACTACGACAAGTCGCTTGCCATCAACCCGGAGTACCAGTACGCGCTGTTCCGGAAGGCGATGAGCTACAAGAAGCTCGGCGACATACAGAACGCGAACAATCTTTTCGGCGAGGTCATCATGCGGTTCCCGGATACGGAGCTCGCGCGTGAGGCGCAGCTGGAGAGAGGATACTGAAAAAAGAGGATCAGAAAAGGAGCCGGCCGCATGAAGTCTGCGGCCGGCTCCTTTTTCCTGTCAGCGGATGGACCGGGTCGTGTGGAGCTGTCCTGCCTTTAGTTCGGCGGAAGGTTCGCGCCCGGTCCTGACACGTTCACCGTCGTGGACGCGGCATCCGGCGCGTCCGGGGCGGCCTGCGTTTCGGGCTCCGGCCTCCAGTCAGCCGTGTGCAGGTAGCACCAGCTGTCCGCGGTGAAGACGGAGTCGTCCGTCTCGGTATCGGAATCCGGG
>CACXDR010000278.1 GCA_902766415.1 uncultured Lachnospiraceae bacterium | reverse complement strand
TGTGCTGCAGAGCCGGACACATGGGGAACATTGTCTGTATTATTTTTTAATGCGAAAGCCCTGGGAAGGTGTTTAATATATGGCAAAGTCAGGATTTGTCGCTCTGGTGGGGCGGCCGAATGTGGGGAAGTCCACGCTGATGAACCACTTGATCGGACAGAAGATCGCGATCACCTCGGAGAAGGCGCAGACTACGCGGAACCGGATCCGCACCGTCTATACGGATGAGCGCGGGCAGATCGTGTTCGAGGACACGCCGGGACTGACCAGGGCGAAGAACAGGCTCGGAAGGTTCATGGTGGACGCGGCGCTCCGCACGGTGGATTCCTGCGACGTGATCCTCTGGATCGTCGAAGCGGGCGCCTATATCGGCGCCGCGGAGAATGAGATCCGGGAAAAGCTGTCGAAGGTGAAGAAACCGCTGATCATCGCGGTAAACAAGGTGGACAGGCTGAAGGATACGGCTGCGCTTGCTGACAGCATCGCCCGCTATCAGGCCTTCGCCCAGCCGGACGATATCATCGCGGTCTCCGCGCTGAAGGATAAAAACACGGATGCCCTCATGGAGGCGATATACCGCTTCCTCCCGGAGGGACCGTATTTCTACGGCGAGGACGAGGTGACGGACGAGCCCATGCGCGACATCGCGGCGGAGCTCATCCGCGAGCAGGCGCTCCGGCTCCTCCGCGACGAGGTGCCGCACGGCATCGCGGTCACCGTGGAGCGGATGAAGGAACGGGAGGACGGGATCATCGACCTCGACGCCTCGATCATCTGCGAGCGGGATTCGCATAAGGGCATGGTGATCGGGAAGGGCGGGCAGATGCTGAAGCGCATCGGCACCGGCGCGCGCCTCGCGATCGAGGACATGTGCGAGACGCAGGTCAACCTGAAGCTCTGGGTGAAGGTCCGGAGGGAATGGCGGGACGACGACACGCAGCTGAGGAGCTTCGGATACGACGCGAGGAAGCTCAGGGAGTAAAAAGACATGCGGAACGGAACGGCGGAAGTCACCGGGATGGTGCTTAAGGTCATGCCGGTAGGAGAGCGGGACCGGCGGGTCACGCTCCTGACCTTTGAGCAGGGGAAGCTCTCCTTTTTCGCGCGCGGGGCAGGAAAGCCGGGGAGCCCGTTCATGGGCGTCACGCGGCCGTTCGCCTACGGGCGCTTCACGCTGTTCCAGGGGCGGGATTCCTACAGTCTCGAATCGGCGGAGATACAGAATTATTTCGAGCCTCTGACGCGTGACATGGTACTTACCTGCTACGGGAGCTATTTTCTGGAGCTTGCCGATTATTTCGCGCATGACCTGGCGCCCGAGCCGCGGCTTTTAAAGCTTCTGTACCGGACGCTCCTGGCCATCCAGAAGCCGCAGATCCCGCGGGACCTGACGCGGCGCATCTTCGAGCTCCGCGCGCTGGTGATCGACGGGGCCTACGACCCGGAGCCGCCGCTTGCGCACGCGGAAAAGTGCCGCTACACCTGGAACTATATCTGCACCGCGCCGGAGGAAAAGCTCTTCACCTTCACGGTCACGGACGGGATCCTGAAGGAGCTCGGGGACAATGCCGACGCCTCCCTCCACAGGTACGTGGACAGGGAGATGCACTCGCTGGAGATCCTGAAGGCGATGATGTGAGGCACGGGATACGGATTTTCTTGAAAATCCGTGTCTCTGCGATTATAATGTTTTATTGTTCATGCACCCGGCAGCGGGCGCACTACGGAGATCATGTTCCGGCGCGGCAAAGCGGCCCGGACAGCAATACGGAGGAGAAGTTATGGAATACACAATGGAAAAGATCGTAGCCCTTGCCAAGAACCGCGGCTTTGTTTATCCGGGTTCTGAGATCTACGGCGGTCTCGCGAACACCTGGGACTACGGAAACATCGGCGTTGAGCTCAAGAACAACGTCAAGAAGGCGTGGTGGCAGAAGTTCGTCCAGGAGTCCCCGTACAATGTCGGCGTGGACTGCGCCATCCTTATGAACACCCAGACCTGGGTCGCTTCCGGGCATATCGGCTCCTTCTCCGATCCGCTGATGGACTGCAAGGGCTGCCATGAGCGTTTCCGCGCGGACAAGCTGATCGAGGACTATGCTGCCGAGAAGGGCATCATGTTAAAGTCCAGCGTCGACGGCTGGAGCCACAAGGAGATGGAGGACTTCATCCGTGACAACGGCATTGCCTGCCCGAGCTGCGGCAAGACCGATTTCACAGAGATCCGCGAGTTCAACCTGATGTTCAAGACCTTCCAGGGCGTTACCGAGGACGCGAAGAACGTCGTTTACCTCCGCCCGGAGACCGCGCAGGGCATCTTCGTCAACTTCAAGAACGTCCAGCGCACCTCCAGGAAGAAGGTCCCGTTCGGCATCGGCCAGATCGGCAAGTCCTTCCGCAACGAGATCACGCCCGGCAACTTCACCTTCCGCACCCGCGAGTTCGAGCAGATGGAGCTTGAGTTCTTCTGCAAGCCGGACACCGACCTTGAGTGGTTCCAGTACTGGAAGGATTACTGCGTGAAGTGGCTGAAGGA
>CACXDR010000277.1 GCA_902766415.1 uncultured Lachnospiraceae bacterium | reverse complement strand
TGGTGCCGGAGCCTCCGGCAAGAATGATACCTTTCATTATTCCGTACTCCCTTCTTTTTTAAGTTGCTCCGCGGGCGCGACGGGGACCCCGCCGGCATCCACCTCGCTGCAGTAGAGGATGGTCCGCGCGTTATTGAATTCATAGGAACAGGTGACAAAGGAAAACAGGCGGTCTGCCCCTCCCTCCGGGATCTCCCGGTAGCTGCAGCCCCGCGTCATCTTTTCAACGTAGGCGTTGAACTCCAGGCGGTCCTCAAACTTCACGCGCCGCTTTTCGGGGGCGGGATCCGTATAGAGGCAGGCCAGCGGCTTAAGGATGTAGGTGTGGTCCGGGGTGTAGAGATACACGCGCTCATGAGTCCGGAAAAACGCCTCGTCCTTGAAGCTGCAGATCGCCGTGAACATACTCCCGTTCTTCATGTGGTGCCCGTAGATCACGTTATGGAGGCAGGACATGTCCGGCTCGTCATCGGCGTCCAGGTAGATGCCGTTGTAGGAGGAGACGCGGTCGATGTCCCTGTGGAGGTAGTATTCGTTGTCGCCCCTCCTGTAAAGCACCGGATAGTCGATCACCGTGTCCGGGATGAAGATCCATGCAACCACGTCCTCATTCCGCTGCTTCAGCGCCGCGAAATCGATGACGCGCTCCGCGTACTCGTCGCGCGGCGGGGGAGCCTCCGTCTCCGGGACGCCCTCCGCGACCGGCACGTACGCCTCCGTTTCGGCCGCCGCCGAGGCAGCCGCCGCCTGCATTTCCTCATATTCCCTGAGGCGGGCCCTGCGGGCGGAGATCCTTGCCCCGCAGAGCACCGCGAGGGCCAGGATCAGCACGATCACCGCCGTATGTCTCAATCTTTCCTTATCCATGAAGCCGCCTTACGATTCCTTCCGGGACATAATTAGAATATATTTTAACACTCTTTCGTCACGACTTCTACATATTTCCGCGCAATGCTCATGTTTCGCGCCGGATTCTCCGCGGAGATCCCCCGTCCCTCGAACACGTCTGCATGGAGCTTCACGACGTCGAGCCCGGCGGTCACGCTGAAGCCCGTGCCCCCCGCGAAGCGCGGATTGCACTCGAGGAAGCGGTATTCCCGTTCCCCGGTGCGGATGAATTCGAAGTTCACGCACCCGGTGACGCCGAGCTCCTCCGCAGCAAGCGCCGTAAAGCGTTCAAGCGCATCGTCCCGGTAAACGCGCACGGAAAGCCCCGCCCCGTTATGGGTCCTCAGGCACTCCTCCCTCGCGAGGGCCACGCAGTTCCCCGCGCTGTCGCGCACGCAGTCGACGGCGACGACATTTCCGGGAAGCAGGGGCTGCACGAGGTAGCGCGTCTCGTTGCCGGGAACGGCGAAGATCTCCGTAAGCGCGCGCATGGTGTCCTCCGGGGTATGGATGCGGTAAAGCCCTTCGCTGGAGCGGCCGTTGTCAGGCTTAAGGACCAGCGGAAGGCGGGAGACCTGCTCCATCGCGGGATCCCTGTCCTCGCCGCCCCCGTACTCGCGGTCCTTCAGCCAGTCCGTCAGGCGGACGGTCGGGATCACGGAAAAGGCTGCAGCCTGCCCGTCCCCGCCGTTCTCCTCCATCCTCGCGGCCGCCGTCCGGGCGGCTTCCGCGCTTAAGGACTTGTCCCGGGCCCTGCGGATCACGTCCTCCCCGGAGATCCAGAGCTCCGCCGGAAGGAAGCGCTCACGGCAGCCGTTCAGCACGTCGATCTCCGCGTCCGTGAGCGGCAGGATCCCGGCGGCCTCCTCCTCCTTTACGAGGGCCTCCAGGGAGGAAAGATAAGCCTCCCCCGCGTCGCAGCGGGGAATGCGGACGAACCTGTCGGTCTCCGCGCTTTCCGCGATGTATTCCGGCGGGTTGATCTCCGTCCCGACCACGCGGTACCCGAGCTCCTTAAGCCCGCGGATGACTGCCGGCGCCGAGAAGGAGCCGACTGCTGTTACGATCAGCGTTTTTTTCATGATATACCTCCGTTCCCCCGTTCCGGCACTGCCGGATAAGGAGAGTGACAAAGTGTCCCGAATCGTGTAAACTTGTATCCGTCATAAAAATGCCCTGCGGCATCGCCGGAAAAAAGAGCAGTGCGGCGCCGCTGACGTACCGGCAGGACGGCAGCGCCCTTCATTATAGAAAGCAATGTAGCATTGCCCCTCATAAAAGTCAACGAACGTATCGCCGCCCTCCGCTCCGGCGGGAAAGCGCGGCGCCGTTCTTTCCTCATGAAAGGAACCGATATGGAAAAGATCGCCAGCTTCACCGTAGACCATCTGCGCCTTCTCCCCGGGCTTTACGTCTCAAGAAAGGACGCCGTCGGGGATTCCTGCGTCACGACCTTCGATATCCGCATGACGCGC
>CACXDR010000276.1 GCA_902766415.1 uncultured Lachnospiraceae bacterium | reverse complement strand
GGTGGAACCGGTCACCAGGTAGACCAGCCGGATCCCCATCTTTGCGGCAAGCACGATCCCTTCTTTCGTCGCCTTCAGGATCCAGAACTTGAACACCACCTCCCCGGGGGTCAGGAAGACATTGAACAGGCAGGTGATCAGCAGCAGCATGAGGATCGCTTTCAGGCCTTTTATCAGAAATCGGACCGGTACGGTGGACAGAGCTACGATACTGAAAAGAAATACCGTCGCCACCCCGTACCCCAAAAAGCTGTTAAAAACAAAAACCGAAATGAGAAAGGCCAGAGTCCCCAGAAATTTTGTCCTGGGATCGAGACGGTGGATCACGGATTCACCCGGGTAATACTGCCCCAGGGTAATATCCTTAAACATCCGCTCCACCTCCTTTCACCGCCGCGCTGCCCGGCTTTGTCAGTTCCCTCTCCCCGGTTTTGCTTCGAAGCGCCTTTGCCATCCGGGGATCCAGCAGCTCCGGCCTTTTTATCGCGATCGCTTTCAGGATCGAATCCGCCGCCTCCGGAATGGTATCCGCCGTCCGGTCTACCGGAAGGCCGCTGTCGGACAGTGCATGCATGATATAAGTGATCTGGGGAACTGCCAGCCCCATACCTTCCAGCTCACCCACATGCCGGAAGACTTCCTTTGGGATGTCATCATAAACCATCCCGCCCTTATTCATCACGATCAGGCGGGTGGCGTAATTTGCGATGTCTTCCATGCTGTGCGAAACCAATACGACCGTGATCCCCCTCTCCCTTCTCAAGGAAGCGATCTGATCCAGGATCTCATCCCTTCCCTTCGGATCCAGCCCGGCCGTCGGCTCATCGAGCACCAGGATCTTCGGGTTCATGGCCAGTACACCGGCAATGGCGACCCGTTTTTTCTGTCCGCCGGAGAGCTCAAACGGAGAGCGCAGAAAGTGTTTTTCCGAAAAACCCACCTGCAGCAGCGCGGCTTTCGCGTCCGCCTCCGCCTCTTCCCTCGTTTTGCCCTGATTCATGGGGCCAAAACATACGTCCGAGAGAACGTCATTTTCAAAGAGCTGGTGCTCCGGGTACTGGAATACCAGACCCACCTCACTGCGAAGCGCACGACGGTTGTATTTCTCGCCCCATATATCCTCCCCGTTATAGAGCACCTGCCCCTGTGTCGGACGGATGAGCGCGTTGAAGTGCTGGATCAGGGTGGATTTGCCGCTGCCCGTATGCCCGATCACACCGATGAACTGGTTTTCAGGGATCACAAGGTCGATGTCCTTTAATGCCTGAACGGCAAAAGAGGTACCGGCGCTATAGGTATAACTGACGTTTTTCAGTTCCAGTGCCATCTTCCCGCTCCTTTCTTTCTCCCCGAAGTGCCTCAACCAGTTCCTCCTTTGTCAGGATCCCTTCCGGGATCTTCACGCCCCCAAGCCGCAGCTCATGGGCAAGCAGGGTAACCTGCGGGACATTCAGCCGCAGCGCACGCAGCTGCTCCACCTGGGAAAACACCTCCCGCGGTGTTCCCTGCATGACCACTTTCCCTTTATCCATGACGTACACCCGGTCGGAATGTACAACCTCTTCCATATAATGCGTGATCAGGATCACCGTGATCCCTTCGGCCTTGTTCAGCTCCCGCACCGCCGCAATGACATCCGCGCGGCCATTCGGGTCGAGCATCGCGGTGGGTTCATCCAGGATAATGCATTTGGGGCGCATCGCCATCACACCGGCAATAGCCACCCGCTGCTTCTGTCCCCCGGACAGACGGTTTGGGGAGAAGGTACGGTATGCCGTCATCCCCACAGCCTCAAGGCTCCTGTCCACCCGCTTCCAGATCTCTTTCGTCGGAATGCCGATATTCTCAGGGCCAAACCCCACGTCCTCCTCCACCACGGAAGCTATGATCTGATTGTCCGGGTTCTGGAACACCATTCCGGCTTTCTGACGGATCTTCCAAAGCTCCGGCTCCTTGGCCGTATCCATTCCCTCCACCCAGATCGTTCCCTCCGTCGGGACAAGAAGTGCGTTCATATGCTTTGCCAGGGTCGATTTACCCGAACCGTTATGCCCGAGTATGGAGATGAATTCTCCCGGGGAAATGTCCAGGTTTACATCATCCACCGCCCGCTGGGTCTGAGCCACATTCCCGTTGTCGTCATATTCCTGATAATCATATCCTAGCCTCAGCGCCTTAATGATCCCCATGCTCTGTCTCCGTTCCGGGCGCGGGCACTGCCTGACCCGCATCCGCCGCCTGTTCCTGTGTCATATAAAGACCCTGCTCTGCCCGCGTTTGCTCTGCCTGCGCCTGCCCTGACTCCATCTGTACCTGTCCCGTCAGCTCATCGATCATCGCCCAGATTTCCTCCCTTCCCTGCTTCGTCACGGAGGAAAACGGAACCAGGATATCTCCCTTCTGCATGCCAAGGCCTTCCCGTACTGTTTTTACGGCTTTCTGCACCTGGCTTCGCTTCAGCTTATCCACTTTGGTCGCGATCACGATCGGGCGATATCCATTGTGAATGACCCACTCATACATCTGCCTGTCGTTGGCAGAAGGATCATGCCGGATATCGATCAGGAGAAAGACTGCTTTGAGCTGTTTCGAGGACCGCAGGTACCGCTCGATGAGCTTTCCCCATTTCTCCTTTTCCGCGACAGGAACCTTGGCATACCCATATCCGGGCAGATCCACCAGGTAGATCGCCTCGTTGATATTGTAAAAATTGATCGTCTGTGTCTTCCCCGGCTGGGAGCTTGTACGGGCGAGGGACTTGCGGTTCATAAGACCGTTGATCAGGGAGGATTTTCCCACATTGGATTTCCCCGCGAACGCCACCTCCGGCCTCCCCGTATCCGGGAGCTTGCTTGTTACGCCGCAGACAATATCGAGCGACACATTTTTTATTACCATTTAAGAAACCCTCCACCTTCACAACCTGTTATGGTGTCAACAGCAAAGTGCTTTGTCGGTACGTTATTAATCAGGAAGACCTGATCCTTCGGCAGGGAACCGTCCCCTGTCCCCTGCAAGCGCATGCTGAATCACTTCCTCCATCTGCTCCACGAAAGTGATCTTCAGTCCGTCCGTGATCTCGGCATCCATCTCTTCAATGTCCGGTTTATTGTCCATCGGGACAAGGACCTCCTTGATCTTGGCATATTTCGCGGCGAGGAGTTTTTCTTTCAGTCCGCCGATGGGCAGTACCCTGCCCCGCAGGGTGATCTCCCCGGTCATGGCAATATCCGCCCTTACCGGAATGTCCGCGATCGCAGACAGCATCGCGGTCGCCATGGTGATCCCGGCGGAGGGGCCGTCCTTCGGCACCGCGCCCTCCGGGATATGGACGTGCAGGTCATTTTCCTTAAAGAAGGCCTGCTCCACCCCATATCGGTCCGCCACCGACCGGATATAGCTGATCCCTGCCTGGGCGGACTCCTTCATCACATCGCCGAGCTGTCCGGTCATGAGGATCTCGCCCTTCCCCGGCATGACATTGACCTCGATTTCCAGAGTATCCCCGCCTGCCTGCGTCCAGGCCAGGCCCCTGGCAATGCCCACCTCGTCCTTTTTATTGGCCATCAGGTGGTGGTACACCGGCTTGCCCAGAAAATCGGACAGGTTTTTGACCGTCACTTTTGTTTTCCCTTTGCCTTCCTCCAGCAGAAGGCGGGCACATTTGCGGCAGATCCGCCCGATCTGCCGCTCCAGACCACGCACGCCTGCTTCCTTTGTGTAGAGGGCAATGATCCTCGAAAGCGCGGCGTCGCTGATGGACAGCAGATCCTCCCGGATCCCGTTTTCCTTCTTTTGTTTTGGAATCAGATGTTCTTTCGCTATATGCAGTTTCTCGTTCTCACTGTAACCCGGGATCCGGATCAGCTCCATTCGGTCCAGCAAAGGACGGGGAATCGTGGCGGTGTCATTTGCCGTCGCCAGAAACAGGACCTCGGACAGGTCTAAGGGGACCTCCAGGTAATTGTCCCGGAAATGACTGTTCTGCTCCGGGTCCAGGACCTCC
>CACXDR010000275.1 GCA_902766415.1 uncultured Lachnospiraceae bacterium | reverse complement strand
TGCCTTGGTAGCTCAGATGGTAGAGCAACGGACTGAAAATCCGTGTGTCACTGGTTCGATTCCCGTCCAAGGCACTTTTCTTTTATCCGGATGTACCGGAGAGGAGAAGTTGGGCTACTAGCTCAGGTGGTAGAGCACTTGACTTTTAATCAAGTTGTCGCGGGTTCGAGTCCCGCGTGGCTCATTGGTCAGATATGCCGAGAATCCTTGAAATTCAAGGGTTCCCGGCTTTTTTTATGCGTGGCGGTCCTGATCCGAAAGCGCGGCAGCTTTCCTGAGCTACTGGACACGGATCAGATGAATCTGTTAGAGTAGAAGAAAGGAGGCCGCGGTGTGCTTCGGTCCTGACCGGGCCGGGGAGACCGGGAGAAGAACAGTATGTACTATATTGGAATCGACCTCGGAACATCTGCCATGAAGCTTCTGCTTCTTGAAAGAGGCGGAACCATCCTGAATACGGTGACGAAAGAGTATCCCCTGCATTTTCCGCATCCCGGCTGGAGCGAGCAGGACCCGGAGGCGTGGTGGTCCGCGCTCTGCGGCGGGATCCCGGAGCTGCTGCAGGGCTTTGACAGCTCCCTGGTCGCCGGTATCGGCGCGGGCGGCCAGATGCATGGCCTGGTGGTGCTTGATGAGGAGGACCGGGTCATCCGCCCCGCGATCCTCTGGAACGACGGGAGGACCGATCAGGAGACCGAATATCTGAATGAGACCGTCGGAAGGGAGCAGCTGTCCCGGTGGACCGGGAATATTGCCTTCGCAGGCTTTACCGCACCGAAGCTCCTCTGGATGAAAAAGAATGAGCCGGAGCTCTTTCAGAGGATCCGGAGGATCATGCTTCCAAAGGATTTCCTGAATTACCGGATGACCGGCGTGCATTCCTGCGATTACTCGGACGCTTCCGGAATGCTGCTCCTGGATGTGGAACACCGGTGCTGGAGCAGAGAGATGCTGGAGATCTGCAATGTGCGCCCGGATCAGATGCCGCGCCTTTTCGAGAGCAGTGAAGTGACCGGCACGGTGCTTCCGGAGATCGCGGAGCAGCTGGGACTGCCGGAAAATGTAAAGGTCGTGGCAGGCGCAGGCGACAACGCCGCGGCTGCGGTCGGGACAGGCACTGTGGGCGACGGGGCCTGCAACATCTCCCTGGGGACCAGCGGGACGGTGTTCATTGCCAGCAGGAAATTCCGGGTCGATCCGAACAACGGGCTGCATGCATTTGCCCACGCGGACGGAGCCTACCATGTGATGGGCTGTATGCTTTCAGCCGCATCCTGCAACAAGTGGATCTGCGAAGATATCCTCGGGACGGCGGACTATGCTTCGGAACAGGAAGGCATGGACAGGAGGCTCGGAGAAAACCGGGTATTCTTTCTTCCGTATCTGATGGGCGAGAGAAGTCCGATCAATGATACGGACGCCAGGGGGACCTTTGTGGGGCTCAGCATGGATACGACCCGGCAGGATCTGGTCCAGGCGGTCCTGGAGGGCGTGGCGTTTGCGATCCGTGACAACATAGAGGCCGCGAAACAGGCCGGGATCACGATCGAAAGAAGCAGGCTCTGCGGAGGCGGGGCGAAGAGCCCGGTATGGAGGAAGATCCTCTGCAATATACTGAATATTCCGCTGGATATCCCGCAGACCGAACAGGGGCCCGGGTACGGGGGAGCCATGCTGGCCATGGCGGCGCTTGGAGAGTATGATTCGGTGATCTCGTGCGCCGAACAGCTGGTGCATATCCGCGAAACTGTGATGCCGGACCCTGAGCTTGCCCGGAAATACGAAGACCGCTACCGGAGGTTCCGGAGGATCTATCCCAGATTGAAGGCACTTTATAAAGAGATCAAATAACGCAGGGAAATAAGGGCATTCTAAAGGACGTTTCAAAAGGCGTTCCAAAGGGCATTTCAAAGGACGTTTCAAAGGAAATTTCAAAGGACTTTTAAAAGGCATTCTAAATGACATTTTAAAGGAGGAGCTCTCTATGAATATGGATATCAGACCAAACCGCCTTCGTTACTGCCTGGACAACGGCCTCCCGTCGCTTGGGGCAAGGGTGGAAAGCCCGTGGGCCTATATTACGGAGATCGCCGCCTCCACGAGGTACTTTGACTTCATCGAGTATGAGGAGGAGTACGCGCCGTTCACGGAACCTGACATTGAGGACATCTGCCGCTGCGCGGAGCTTTACGGCTGCTCCACCGTCGTGAAGGTGGACCGCCAGAACCGGTATTACAACGCGCAGCGCGCCATCGCCTGCGGCGCGAACGGGATCCTGTTCGCGGACATGTATACCGCGGAGGAGGTCGCGGAGACGATCGACGCGATCACGACCAGCTACCCGTCCGGCGGCATTTTCGGAAGGCCGAACCGGCGCCTCGGCATGAACGGAAGCGGCAGGATGAGGATGTCCGACTACCGGAAAATGACGGACGATGTCGTGAAGATGATCATGATCGAAAAGGGCGATGCCATGGAGAACCTTGAGGCGATCTGCAAGGTGAAGGGCGTGGACATGGTCTGCTTCGGCCCGTTTGACTACGCGACGAACGTCGGGTGGGAGATGGACAAAAACGCGGAGGACCTCGACCGGGTCCATAAGGATATGATCCGCATTGCCCTCGCGCACGGGGTGCAGCCGCTGGTCCAGCTGGATTACAATAAGCGCGTCCAGGAGTTCTACGACCTCGGCGTCCGCCACTTTACGATGGGCGACGAGGTCCAGATGCAGATCAACTTCTATGCCGAGCAGTGCCCGGACACGCTGAAGATCCTGAAAAAGTAACAGCATTATCCGCTGAGGAAGGAGTCATTATGGCATATCTCGGTGAAAATGTAATGAAGCTCGGATTCGGGCTTATGCGGCTTCCGAAAAAGGGAGATGAGTTCGACATGGAACAGATCAAGGCCATGGTCGACCGCTTCCTTGAGGCCGGCGGCACTTATTTTGATACGGCCTTTGCCTATCCGGGCAGCGAGGAGGCGATCCGCGAGGCGCTGATCGAGCGGTATCCCAGGGAGAGCTTCCTGTTCGCGGACAAGCTGGCCGCCTGGCTGAACCTTGACGACAGGGAGAAGGCGCTGCGCCAGTTCGACATTTCCCTCGAAAAGTCCGGGGCGGGTTATTTTGACTTTTATCTTCTTCATAATCTCGGCGACGACCGCATCGATATCTATGACGACTACGGAGTCTGGGATTTTGTGAAGGAGAAAAAGGCGGAGGGGAAGATCCGGCATATCGGTTTTTCGTTCCACGGGACGCCGGCGCAGCTTCGCGAGATCCTTACAAAGCATCCCGAGGCGGAATTCGTCCAGCTCCAGATCAACTACGCGGACATGGAGCATCCCCTGATCCGGTCGCGCGAGTGCTATGAGGTGGCAAGGGAATTTGACAAGCCGGTGGTCATCATGGAACCTGTGAAGGGCGGTATGCTGGCGACGCCGCCGGAGGCCGTGGCGGAGGTCTTCCGCAGGGCGGACCCTGACGCGAGCCTTGCCTCCTGGGCCATCCGCTACGCGGCGAGCCGCGAGGGGATCATCACGGTCCTGTCCGGCATGAGCACGCTGGAGCAGATGGAGGACAACCTCTCCTTCATGAAGGAGTTCCGTAGGCTTTCGGAGGAGGAGCAGGCCGTCGTGAAGGAGGCGCAGGAGGTCCTTGCGAAGATCCCGATCATTCCCTGCACGAGCTGCGGCTACTGCATGAAGGTGTGCCCGGAGAATGTCGGCATCCCGCGTATTTTCAACGCGCTGAATCTTTTAAGGCTTTACGGCAATATGACCCAGGCGAAGCGGCAGTACGCGAACGTCAGGGGCATTTTCAGGAAAAAGACTGCGGAAGCCTGCATCCGCTGCGGGCAGTGCGAGGGCGTATGTCCGCAGCACATTCTGATCCGCGACGAGCTTGAGAAAGCGAAGGAGGCACTT
>CACXDR010000274.1 GCA_902766415.1 uncultured Lachnospiraceae bacterium | reverse complement strand
TTGGGCGACTTCAGAAAGAAGAGGTTATTCCCTGGACATGGCACCAAAAATATAAACTCAGATATAAATGGGCTGAAGCATAAGCATTATGCAAATCCAGTTCATCAAGCATCGACCAGAAATGGCCGGTGCTGTTTTCTTGGATACCGTGTAAAATGCAGTAGCTAACTTTAGAAATGAGTTAAACTGACTAACTTTTACAAAGCGAGGATACAGTCTTGAAGGAAGAGACAATAGCGCGGATCAGGAAGTTTACGGAGGACCGGGACTGGGACCAGTTTCACACGCCGGCAAATCTGGCAAAATCCATCTCTATTGAGGCGAACGAGCTGCTGGAGTGTTTCCAGTGGAGCGACACGGACTATGATCTTGCGCATGTGAAGGAAGAGCTCGCCGACGTGATGGTGTACTGCCGGAACATGCTTGACCGGCTGGAGCTTGACGAGGACGAGATCATCAACGCCAAGATGGACAAGAACGAGGCAAAATATCCGGTCGAAAAAGCCAGGGGAAGCGCCGCGAAATATACGGAGCTGTAATAAGGCAGACCTGAGACCGGAAAAAGACAAAAACGACTGGAATCAGCGGCCGGGTCCCCCGGCCGTTTCGGTGCGCCGGATGAACGGAATCACTGGGAGAGCGAAGGAGAGATCATGCAGCGGCTGTCTGATTATCTGAAAAATGAATTCGGTGAAAAGATCTACCGCCTTTCCCTGAGCTCCGGCTGCACCTGTCCTAACAGAGACGGCACCCTTGGGACCGGGGGCTGCACCTTCTGTTCTGAAGGCGGATCGGGAGAATTCGCCGCCGCGCCGGCACCTCTGGAGGAGCAGATCCGTTCCGCGAAGGAGCGGATCGCCGGGAAAACAAAGGCAAAGCGGTTCATCGCCTACTTTCAGTCCTTCACCAACACCTACGGGGATCCGGAGCGGCTCGGCAGGCTTTACCGGGAGGCGGTCTCCCGGGATGATATCGCGGTCCTGTCCCTCGGGACCAGGCCGGACTGCATCTCTGATGAGATGCTGGAGATACTGAAGGACCTGGACCGCGTCAAGCCGGTCTGGATCGAGCTGGGACTTCAGACGGTCCATGAGGGCACCGCGCTTCGGATCAACCGGGGGTATCAGCTTCCTGTATTTGAGGATGCATACAGGCGCCTCAAGGAGGCGGGGATCACGGTCATAGTCCACGTGATCTTCGGGCTTCCCGGGGAAACGCGGGAAATGATGCTGGAAACGGTGCGTTATCTTGCTGGGTTAAAACCGGAGCTCGACGGCATCAAGCTTCAGATGCTGCAGATCCTGAAGGGGACGCGGCTTGCGGAGGAGTACACGGCGGATCCGTACCCGCTGATGTCACTGGAGGAGTACGCGAAGCTCGTGCGGGACAGCGTAAGGCTCCTGCCGGAGAAGACCGTCCTTCACCGTATGACTGGCGACGGTCCGAAGCGGCTGCTCATCGCGCCGCTTTGGTGCGCGGACAAGAAACGGGTGCTGAACACCATGAACCGGATCGTGGAGATCTGAAGGATGAAATTTTATCCGGAGATATGGAATCATGCCTATGAAAATCGCAGCCATGACCTTCCGCCTGCATGCGCCCTGGGTGCACAGCCTGAAGGAAAAGAGAATGATCGTAAAAAGCCTTGTGGCGAAGCTGCAGAACCGCTTTCATGTTTCAGCGGCGGAGATTGACGAACAGGACGTGCACCAGATCATCGTGATCGGGGCGGCGGCCATAGTCCCGCATAACGCCATGGCGGACAGCCTGATGGATGAGATCTCGCTGTTCGTGGAGGAAAACTGCGAAGCGGAGATCCTGGACGAACAGCGGGAGCTCCGCTGAAACGGATGCCCGCGCGATCATGCTTGTTGCAGAAAAGGAAAAGACCATGACCATGAACACAGCAGAAGAACTGAGAACAGCGATCCTTAAGATGGACCATAAAAGCTATCCGGCGTACAAGAGCCTGGCCGGGAACTGGCGCTTTCCGGATTACGTCCTGAATATCGATCACGTGCAGGGGGACCCGTTCGCGTCGCCCTCCTCTTTAAGTGTGCGGGTGGATGGAAGGCGCGCCGGCTTTCCCGCGGCGTTTCTTGAGACGAAGGCCAGGAAGACCGCGCTTGAGGACATGCTTACGCGCCGCTTCTGCCGCGAGACCGGCCGGCTTACGGAGCGGGCGAAGGGCTCGGGGAAGAGCGGCCTGATCCAGTCCAGCCGCCCGGGGCAGGAGGTCCTTGAGCGGACGGCATGCCGGGTCAGGAAGGACAGCGGCGAGATCCTGTTCCGGTTTTTTGTGGGGTTCCCGGCCTTCGGGCGAAGCATCGCGGCGGCAGAGCTCGTGAGCATTCTTTTTGAGATGCTTCCGAAGGTGATCCGCAGCGCGCTGTTTTTCCACGCGGACGATGCTCCTGCCTTCCGGCGCCTTCTTGAGCTGACGGACGACCAGCAGGCGCTCCGGCAGTTCCTTGATGCGGAGGGACTGGCAGCTTTCGTCGCGGACGGGGCGGTGCTTCCGCGGGAGAGCGGGATCTCCGAGCGGCCTATGAAGGACGCGGTGAAATTCCGTTCCCCGGAATCGCTCCGGGTGACGGCGCGGCTTCCGCATGCCGGCGAGATCACGGGCATGGGTATACGCCGCGGCGTGACGCTGATCGTGGGCGGGGGATATCACGGAAAGTCGACGCTTCTTTCAGCGCTTGAGCGGGGCGTCTATGACCATATCGCCGGGGACGGCCGCGAGTTCGTGGTGACGGACCGGACGGCGGTGAAGCTTCGCGCGGAGGACGGGAGAAGTGTGCGGAACACGGACATTTCCCTTTTCATCGACGGGCTGCCGGGAGGACGGCGCGGGAAGGGATTTTCTACGGAGAATGCCAGCGGAAGCACCTCGCAGGCGGCCAATACCATAGAGGCGGTCGAGGCGGGGAGCCGGGTATTCCTGATCGATGAGGACACCTGCGCGACAAATTTCATGGTGCGCGACGCGCTGATGGAGCGGGTGGTGCGCAGGGAGCAGGAGCCGATCACGCCGTTCCTGCACCGTGTGCGGCCGCTTTATGAGGATGCGGGGATCTCCACCATCCTGGTGGCAGGATCTTCGGGCCTGTTTTTCGGGCCTGCCGACACGGTGATCCAGATGGACTATTACCTGCCGTACGATATCACGGCACGCGCGAAGGAAGCGGTCGCTGCGGAAGCTGGTGTCTCCGCCCGCATGCCGGGCCTGCCGGACTTTGTCCGCTGCCCGAAGGGCTGGAGCGGGACGGGGCAGATGCAGGCCCGCGGCCGGGACAGCCGGAACGCTGTCGGATATGACCAGGCCCGCGGCCGGGATGAAAGGCACAAGATCAAGGTGACCGGGGTCGACGAGGTCCTTCTGGACCGCGAAGCGATACAGCTCGGCCAGGTAGAGCAGCTGGTGGACAGGGAGCAGACCGCAGCGCTTGGCTACGCGCTTCTTTACCTGGAGGAGCGGATCTTCGACGGGAAGCTTACGCTTCGTGAAGCGGTCGGAAAGCTTTACGCGCTTCTCGAGGCGGAGGGCCCGGAGGCGCTTACGCCTGGAAGCCGGGCGGTTCCGCCGCTTGCCATGCCGCGGATCCAGGAGGTTTTTGCCTGCGCGGTCCGTTACCGCGGCCTGAAGTTCTGAGCATCAGCCTCCCAGTCCGATATGCTTCATCAGTTCATTGATCCGGGCATTGATCTTTTGGACCTCCGGATCGTCGATGCGGCCCGCGGCGCGGTATCCGTCGAGTGCATGATCCAGGTATTCCTTTTCCTTGTGCAGCTGCCGTTTTTCTTTATAGATATCAGCAAGAGCCCGGTACGCCCTGATCGCGTCGGGACTGTCAATACCGGTGTAGGCTCTCAGAAGATCCACTGCTTTCCGGTAATATTTTGCCGCATCGTCTTCCAATCCCATGGCAAGGGATCGGTCCGCAAGGCCCAGATATACATCGACCGCATAGAAATGAGTGCCTCCGAACCGGTCCTCGAAGATATCCAGGGCAGTCTCATAATACCGGAGAGCTTCCTCGAAGTTTCCGTCTGTCCTGCGGGTCTCTGCAAGGGTGTAATAGATCAGGCCTGCCTGCACACGGGACCTGTTCTGCGGGATCTCCTCTGTTACGGATCCAAACAGGGAAAGGGCTGTCATGAGACTCGCCTCCGCCTCCGCTGCATTATCCAGCTTTCTTAAGACTGCGGCCCGCTCTTTCATGATGAGCCCTTCCATATAGCAGCGCCTGGAGTCCTCTTTCTCGTCCTTAAGGAGCGCCTCTGCCCGGTTAAGGTACTCAAGCGCTGCTTTGCAGTCATTATTTTCGCGCATGACAGCTGAGGCGGTGGTACAGAGCCGGCACAGTGTTTCCGGATCGGTCAGGGAGACTTCATCTCCCTGAGGAAGAAGATTCAGGAAGCTTACGGCGGAAGCAGCTTTTTCTTTCTCTTTTCCAAGCCTGCCATAACAATAGAACAGGGTCTCATGGAAAAACCGTCTCAGCGGGCGGTACGCCGGATCGGTTCTTTCACCGGACGCAGGTTCCAGGCGTTCCAGACCTTC
>CACXDR010000273.1 GCA_902766415.1 uncultured Lachnospiraceae bacterium | reverse complement strand
TTTGCCATATATTAAACACCTTCCCAGGGCTTTCGCATTAAAAAATAATACAGACAATGTTCCCCATGTGTCCGGCTCTGCAGCACAGACGTCCGTACCCAGACGGATATGATCTTATCCGGCAGGGACGGACGGATGTAAGCTGCAGCGTCCGAACACGGGGGAACTTGTCTTCAAATACTCTTAATGCGGAAGCCCTTTTTCGCATTTATTCCTGTTCCCCGTACAGGGGCCTTACCTCCGAGAACGCGGCCGCGTTCTCGCGGATCTGCGTCTCGTTTCCGACCACGCACTTCGCGCCGTCGGAGAGCACCGCCTCAAGGAGCGGCGCAAGGGCGCGGATATCCGCGTCCGTCGCGTCGAGGACCTCGTCACGCTCCAGCTGGAGGTCCTCCGCCGTGACATGCGAGTAGAACGCTGAAAGCCCGCGGAGTCCCTTCGTGAGCGGCGTCAGCGGGATGTCAAGCTCGCTGACCGCGCCGATGATGGTCTTCGTCATCTCGCGCTCGTCCGCCTTGTACTGCCTTGCGAAATCCGCGATGCCGTCGAATACCTCGTCCGTCTCGAGAAGCTTCGGGTCGCGGTAGGAAACGAACGCGCTGTTTCCGCTCCGCCCGAACGAGGACATGCAGCCGTAGGCGCCGCCCCGGACGCGGATGCTGTTCCAGAGATAGTCGTAGCTCAAAAGCACCTTGAGGATCCTCAGGACCCCCGTATAGGAAAAGCCGTGGTCTTTGAAGTTCCCTGCCCTCGCGACGTAATTCACGAGCGACGCGGTCTCCCACGCCTCGCGGCGCACACACGGCGCGTAATCCGCCCTGTCGGGACGTTCCGCGGAAGGCGGAAGCGTTTCCTTAAAGCCCTGAAGGGCCGCGGCGAACGCCCTGTAGCCCTCCTCGTCGCAGGTCACGTGGACCCGGAGATTGTCCGCAGTGAAGATCCTCCTGACAAGGGAGGAAAGCCGCTCCGCGAGGAGGTCCCATGCCTTCCCGCTTCCGGTGCCGTCCGGCAGGGGCTCCCCGTCCTCCGCCCGGACGTCCCCGGCCGAAAGACGCTCAAGGAGCTTATAGTAGGCGATCCCGCGGATGGCGTCGCCGAACGCCGCATCCTTCGAGAGGAAGGAGCCCGCGCGGGACATCGCTGCAGTATGGCCGGCACTTGTCAGACGGTCCTTAAGCCCCGCCTTCACCTCCGCGAGGATCTCCTTCAGCCGCGCCGTGTCGGAAAGCTTCGAAGAGAGGAGCATCTCCCGCATCGCGGAGAGAACGAAGCCTGTCTTTTCGTAAAGCGCCTTGCCGCTCGCGGTGAATACGAGTGTCTGCCGCCCCGGCGCCGTGAAATCCGGATAGCAGTCCATGCCGAAGCCGATGCCGCCGCTGTTGAGGTTCACCTTAGTCGCGAGATCCGCGTAGGTGTGCTCCTCCGTGTCGATATAGGAAAACGTGTCGCGCAGGAAGGCCATGCAGGAGATCTCCTCCATGGAGAGGCTCCCGATGTCGAACAGCAGGCGGACATACGCGATCCCGGACGTAAAAACGCGGGACCAGATGACAGGCAGCCCTGCCTCCGTCCGTTCCTCGAACACGGGCTTCTCCGCCTCCCGGCCGATATCGCTGCGCCTGAGCAGCGGGATCTTCAGAAGATCCTCCCGGCTCGACGGCTCGCTCTGGTAGGCCCTGAGCTCCTTCGTCTTCCGGACGACCTCCTCCATTTCCCCGCGGGTCATGCTGTCTTTGATCCGGGCGAGCTTTTCCTTCAGCTCTTCGTCCTTCCGCGCGGTAAGGCCCGCCACAGGCTTCATGATGACGAGGGCCTCCTCCGCCCCGCCGAGAAGTGAATCGCGGATCAGCTTCTCAAAGAAGCCTTCATCGATCTTTACCTTCAGGTCCGCGAACATCGCGTCGAATTTCAGGTGCATGCAGGGGTCCGCGTCGTAGAGCCAGCTGTTGAAGGATTCGATCCCGTACATGAGGCCCTTCGGATAGGAGCCGAAATCCGCCTCCCTGGCGCGGAACTCCGCCACGTTGACCGCCGCCTTCAGCATGTCGCAGTCAAGGCCGTTCTCCGCGAGGCCGGAAAGCGTCCCGCGGACGGTCTCAAGGAACAGGTCCTTTTTATCCGGGGACGTGTTCTTCGCGGTCACGCTGAAATAGGGCTCGCGCACCCCGTAGCTGTAGCCCCCGTAGACGTCCTCGCAGATGCCCGCGTCGATCAGCGCCTTGTGAAGCGGCGCGCCCGGCACCTCGAGAAGCACGTATTCAAGCGCCTGGAAAGCGTTGTAGTAAAGCGGGTCGAGCTCACCGCCGACACGCTTGTTCAGGGAGAAGTACCAGGCATTGTCCACCGGCTCGTTGTCCGATACGGCGTATTCAAACACACGCTCCACAGGCGCCGCGAGCGGCGCGGGGACTGGGATCGCGGAATCCACCGGCCTCCGTCCGTACGCGGAAAGGTACGCGCGGTCGATGTACGTCAGCTGGTCACAGTAATCCATCGCCCCGTAGAGGTAGATGAACGAATTCGACGGATGATAATAGCGGGAATGGAAATCCAGATAGGACTCATAGGTCAGGTCCGGAATGAAATCCGGGTCGCCGCCCGACTCCTCCGCGTAGGGGTGCCCGGGGAACAGGACTTCGTTCACGGCGCGCTCCATGACGCCGTCCACGGAGCTGTAGACGCCCTTCATCTCGTTGTAGACGACGCCGTTCAGGGTGAGGGGGCCGTCCGCGGACTCCGCCTCGTAATGCCAGCCCTCCTGGCGGAAGATCTTCTCCTCGCGGTACAGGTTCGGATGGAAGACCGCGTCGAGATACACGTCCATGAGGTTCCGGAAATCCGCGTCGTTCACGCTCGCGACCGGGTAGATGGTCTTGTCCGGGTACGTCATCGCGTTCAGGAAGGTATTCAGCGAGCCCTTCACGAGCTCCACGAACGGATCCTTGGAGGGATACTTCTCCGAGCCGCAGAGCGTGGTATGCTCCACGATATGCGCGACGCCGGTCGAATCCCTGGACGGCGTGCGGAAGCCGATCGTGAACACCTTGTTCGTGTCGTCGGAAAGAAGGAGGAACACCCTCGCGCCGGTCCTTCTGTGTTCCATGGTCACGCCCTCGGCATTGATCTCCGGAATGGCGGTCCGCTCAAGAAACTCGTAGGCGTCCAGCGCCTTCAGCGCTTCGATCTCACGCGCCGCGTCAAACTTCTCAGTCATAGGTTTCCTTTCTTCTCTTTTCTGTCCCGGGCTTCCCGGGGCTCGATCCCTTTTCTGTCCCGGCCCGTCCCAGGCTGTCCCGTACCGTCTCAGAGCCTTCCAAGGAACTTGTCCTTAAGAAGGGCAAGGCACTCGCGGAAATACGCGTGGACCAGCGTCAGGACCGGGCTCGCGGCAGGAATGCCGGAGACCTTCCGGCCGAGCTGCTTCTCCGCGATATGCTGTGCCCGGTACAGATGGTAGCCGTTCGTCAGGACGCCGATCCGCATAGGTCTCGCCTCCGCCTGGATGATCTTCCCGGAGGAAGGGCTTTTCGGCAGGATGTGGGGCCTCCGCGCGACCTCTCCCTCCACTCTTCTCAGGAGGGCGGCGCTGTAGATGATGTTCTCATAGGTGTTCTTCGACTGGATCTCCAGCATGAGCCGCCCGGGGGCGATGCCGGCAGCCGTCAGGTAGTCCGCCATGATCTGCGCCTCCGGCGGGCGTTCCTCCGCGGTCTTCCCCTTCCCCCCGGACAGGATGAACTTTGTCTGCGGGTTCTCCTCCGCGTAAGCCGCCGCCGCGTCCAGGCGCCGTTTCAGGCTTCCGGACACCTGGCCGTCCTGCCGGATCTCCGCGCCGAGGACCACGACATAGTCAAGGTTCCGCTCCGGCTCCTGGTGAAGGGCGGACGCGACCAGGATCCCGGTGACCAGGAGCACTGCCATCATGGAAAACGCCATGGTGTGAAGCGCCGTGACAAGCCACAGGGGAGTCTTTGACGGATCGCGGCGGTACATGGCAGCCGCCATCATGTTCACCAGGAACACGGCCGCGAAAAAAAGCCAGATCCAGTTCTGCCCGGCGGTCACGCCGGACGCGAGGATCAGAAGGAACCAGTACAGAAGGCAGAACAGCACGCCTGCCATAAAGAAGATGGTCATCTCATGCTCCGATCGGGGTATCCGGCGTTCCGCCGGCATTGGCTTTTTCCGTGAGGACCCTCAGCACCTCGCCGGCTTCCGGCGCGGGGCTTAAGGAGACCTTCAGAAGTTCCTTCGGATGCGGGGCGGACGGCATGCGGACGCCGTCCCCGTTCTCGATGTCCGTTACGGCCGCTGAAAGGTTCCTGCCGTCCGGCTTCATGATCTCGATCACGTCGCCCGCGGAGAACTTGTTCTTCTGGTGGAAGACTGCCCTTCCCTGTTCATCCACCGACTCGACCGTCCCGAGATAGGTGTAGTCCCGGATATAGGTGCTGCTGTGGTAGATCTGCGCGCTGCTGTCCGGCTTCCCGAAAAAGAAGCCGGTGGTGAATTCGCGGTGCGTGCACTTGCCGATCTCCTCAAGGTACACCGGCAGCTTTTCGCGGTAGAGCGCCGGGTCCGCAAGACAGTCGTCGATCGCGTTCCTGTAGGTGCGCACCGCTGCCGCCGCGTAGAGCTCCGTCTTCATGCGGCCCTCGATCTTGAAGCTGTCGATCCCGGACGATAAAAGCTCCGGGATATGCCCGATCATGCAGAGGTCCTTGGAATTGAAGATGAAGGTCCCCTTGTCCGTCTCCTCGACCGGCATGTACTCGCCCGGCCGCTTCTCCTCTACCACCGCGTATTTCCAGCGGCAGGGATGCGTACAGGCCCCGCGGTTCGCGTCGCGCCCCGCGAGGAAGCTGCTCAGAAGGCAGCGTCCGGAGTACGAGATGCACATGGCGCCGTGCACGAAGGTCTCGATCTCGAGGTCCTCCGGGATATTCGCGCGGATCTCGCGGATCTCGTCCAGGGAGAGCTCCCGCGCCGTCACGACGCGCCTGGCCCCGAGCGAATGCCAGAAGCGGAACGTCCCGTAGTTCGTATTGTTCGCTTGCGTGCTGATGTGGATGTCCGTTTCAGGGCAGTGCTCCTTCGCGAGCATGAAAAGCGCCGGGTCGGAGACGATGAGCGCGTCGGGCTGCATGGCCCGCATGCTTTTAAAGTACTGCTCCGCCTCCCTCAGCTCCGCGTTATGCGCGATGATATTCGCCGTCACGTAGACCTTTTTCCCGCGTTCGTGCGCGTAGCGGATGCCCTCCGCCATCTCCTCGTCCGAGAAGTTCTTCGCCATGGCGCGGAGACCGAAGGCCTCGCCGCCGATGTACACGGCGTCCGCCCCGTAGAGGAACGCCGTCTTCAGGACCTCAAGGCTTCCCGCAGGTGCGAGGAGCTCAGGCTTCCTGTTTCTCATGATAAAAGCTTCCTTTCACTGTCAGGGCCGCGCCGTCCCCGGACGGGACCACGGAGGTGGTAAGCCCCTCCGTATGCGTGAGCCTGTAAAGATATTCCCGCATGCGCGCGTGGATGGTCCGGTCCCTCCGGTCCACGGCGAACCGCGATTCCGCGACACTTCCCTCCTGGAGGACGTTGTCCGAAAACAGGACCCCGCCCGGCTTGAGGATCCTCAGAAGGTCCGGAAGCCAGTTCAGGTACTGCCCCTTCGCCGCGTCCAGGAAGATGAGGCCGAAGCGCTCCGCCGCAAAGGAGGCGAGGTACCCGCCCGCGTCGCCCGTAAGAAACGAAATGGAGCCGCCGACCGCGGCCCGTTCGAAATTCTTCCGGGCAGTCGCGATCCGCGGCGCGTAATTTTCGATTGTTGTAAGGCGGCAGCACGGCGGCATATTCTCCGCCATCACGACCGCCGAATAGCCGGCACCGGTCCCGACCTCCAGGATCTCCTCCGGCCTTGTCATGGCGATGACTGCCTTCAGCAGGCCCTCCGTGTTCCTGCGGATCACAGGGACCCCGTTCCTCACCGCCTCCGCGCGGAGCTCCTCCGCGAACGCGGAATTCCCCGGATCCAGAAGATCAAGATAGTCCGCGGTCTTCGGATCCGTGATCATGAGCCGCCCTCCGTATCAGGGCCGGCGTCCATCTGCACCAGGATCTCCTTGACCGTTTCCGAGGTGTTCAGGAGATAGGTCCCCGGCTTCACGCTGAGTCCGAAGAACTTCGACTGGATCCTGAACGCCCACTCGTTGTCGATGATGCCCTTCCGTTTCAGGATGGACGCGGTGTGCCAGGTGTCCGTCCCGTTTCCGATCGTGACACGGATGTCCCGGCCCGGCGCCTCCTCGGCGCCGTGCTCGTAGAACACGTCATGCCCGAAGCTGTACGCGGCAGTCACGCCGCGGAACAGGACGAACGCGAGAAACACGCAGACGACTGCCCGCACGGCGATACGGATCATGCCGGTCGAAATACTGTTCAGTTTTTCAGACCCCTGGCGCATGTGCTTAGTTGACCCCCATGATGATGGGAATGATGACCGGATTCCGCTTCATCTTCTTCCAGAAATAATCACTCAGTGCTTCGCGCACCTCGTTCCTGATCCTTGACCAGTCGGTGATCCCGCGTCCCTCGCAGAAGGTCACCGCCGCCTGGGCCGCTGCCCTCGCGTCGTCGATCACGTCCTCGCTGTCCTTCATGTAGACGACGCCGCGGGACACGATCTCCGGCCCGGAGACCAGCAGGTCCGTGGCCCGGTCAAAGACCATAGTCACGACCATGATACCATTTGCCCCGAGGTTTTGTCTATCTTTCAGGACTACGTTGCCGACGTCGCCGACCCCGAGTCCCTGGACCAGGATGCCGCCCGCCTGCACGCGTCCCGCGATCCTGCAGCTGTCCTCGGAAAGCTCCACCACGTCGCCCGAGGACATGAAGAGGATGTTCTCCTTCGGCACGCCGACCGCCTCGGCGATCGCGACCTGCGCCTTCCTGTGGCGGTACTCGCCGTGGACCGGGATCGCGAATTTCGGGCGCAGCAGGGAGTACATGAGCTTGATCTCCTCCGCGCAGGCGTGCCCGGACACGTGCGTATCCTGGAACACGACCTCGGCGCCCTTGATGGAAAGCTCGTTGATGACCTTGTCGACCGCCTTCTCGTTGCCCGGGATGGGGTGCGAGCTCATGATGACCACGTCGTTCGGGGTGATGCTCACCTTCCGGTGCATGCCGCCGGCCATGCGCGACAGCGCAGCCATGCTCTCGCCCTGGCTGCCGGTCGTGATCAGCACCGTCTTCTCCGGGGGATAATTCTTCAGCTGCTCAATGTCGATCAGCGTGCCCTCCGGGATGTGGATGTAGCCGAGCTCGTTGGCGATGCCGATGACGTTCACCATGGAACGTCCCTCGACCACGACCTTGCGGCCGTATTTGTACGCGGTGTTGATGACCTGCTGCACGCGGTCCACGTTCGACGCGAAGGTCGCGACGATGATGCGGTTCTCCTGGTGCTCCGAGAAGATCAGGTCAAAGGTGCGGCCCACGGTACGCTCCGACATGGTGAAGCCGGGCCTGACCGCGTTGGTGCTGTCGCAGAGCAGGGCGAGGACGCCCTTTTTCCCGAGCTCCGCCATCCGCTGGAGGTCCGCCGCTTCGCCGAAGACCGGCGTGTAGTCGATCTTGAAGTCTCCGGTGTGGAAGATCACGCCTGCCGGGCAGGAGATCGCCAGCGCCGAGCTGTCGGAGATCGAGTGGTTCGTCTTCACGAACTCCACGTTGAACTCGCCGAGCGGCACCGTGTCGCCATGCTTCACGACGAACAGCTTCGCGGAATCCGCGAGTCCGTGCTCCTCCAGCTTGTGCCTGATAAGGGCGATGGTCAGCCTGGTCGAGTAGACCGGGACGTTCAGCTCCTTCAGGATGTACGGGAGCGCCCCGATGTGGTCCTCATGGCCGTGGGTGATCACGAAGCCTTTCACCTTCGACGCGTTCTCCTTAAGGTAGGTCACGTCCGGGATGACGCAGTCGATGCCCAGCATATCGTCGCCCGGGAAGGCCATGCCGCAGTCCACGACCATGATGCTGTCCCCGTATTCGAACGCGGTGATGTTCATGCCGATCTGTTCAAGGTCGCCGAGCGGGATGATCTTCACCTTCGCCCCGTTCTTTTTCCGGATGCCCTCCGCCCTGGAAAGCACGGCCTCGACAAGACCCTCCGCCGCGCTGCTCCTGGAGCCCTTTCTCGAGAGGGCATTTTTCACGCTTCCCGCCTTCTTTCCGGTCTCCGCGTTCATTTCCGCCGCGGTGTTCCCCGGGAGCTCCATGATCATTTCCGGCACGCCGTTTTCGGGGGATCCGTTCCTTTTCACGGCTGCCTTCTTCGCTGCCTTTTTAAGGGTCTCCGTCTTCTTTACGGTCTCCGTCTTCTTCGCGGCCTGTTTTCTTTTTGTCTCCGGAGCGTCCTTCAAGGCCGCCTTCTTTGTCTCCGGAGCGCTCTTCGCGGCTGCCTTCCTGGTCCCCGCCGCAGCCTTTGCAGCCTTCTTCGCGGTCCCGGCCTTCTTCAAGGATGCCGCTTCCGCAGCCCCCGTTTCCTTCCCGGTCCGCTTCGCGGCCCTGCCGGCCGCTTTCCTTACGCCTGCCGGCTTCCTTCCGGTCTCCTCCCCTTCAAAGGAGTAGACCCTTTCCTTCTCCGCGTGCTTTTTCGCGGAGCTCTTTTCCCTTACACTCTTTTTCCCCGTACCCTCGTGGGTATGGGTCTCCGCAGCCAGCGACCGGCTCAGCTCCTTCAGCTTCCGTATCGCCTTCAGCGGATTCTTTTCAGTTTCACTCAATATAAAAACCTCCGTTGATCATTCCGTCAGGTCTACGCCTGACTCGCTCATAAGCTCCTGAAAAATGCGGAACATGTATTCCGCTTCATCATCATTCTCTACAAATTCATACACGGCCTCGGTATCCTCAGGCCTCGACACGTCCTTCAGGATGTAGCAGTCGCCGTCCCCGTCCTCCGTGTCCGCGGCAAGAAGGTAGTACATGCCGTTCATCTTGGTCTCCTCGACAACGTAAAGCGGGATCTCTTCGCCGCTTTCATCCGTCACAAGGATCCTGGTCCCTTCCATTGCCTCTTCACTCATGGTTCTTCCTTTCCGGACGGCTCAGAGCGTTCCGTACTCCGGATGCGCGTCCATATATTCTTTCAGGATCAGGCACGCAGCCACCTGATCGATCATTTTCTTCCTGTCCTCCCTGCGGACGCCGCTCTCCGAAAGGATCTCGTCCGCGGCGACCGTAGTGAGCCGCTCGTCCTGCCAGTCGACCGGCAGTCCCGTGCGCCGTTCGAGCATGGCCTTAAACTGCACGCACTTTTCGACGCGTTCCCCCGCGGTGCCGTCCATATTGAGAGGCCGCCCGAGGACGATGCGCCCGGCGCCCCGCTCCTTCGCGAGCACCTCGATCCGCGCCAGGGTGCGGCGGAGCTTCGATTCACTGTCGCGGGTGATGGTCTCCGCGGGCTGGGCCGTCAGATACAGCGCGTCGCTGAACGCGACGCCCACTGTTTTGGAGCCGTAGTCAAGCCCCATAAGGATCATAAAGCACCTCCAGGTCCGCGGAAGTCTCCGCCTTCAGACACAACAAAAAGCAAGGGGTCCCGCCATTTCCTTCCGAAATGCCCGGACGGCCCCTCTTTCCCGGATGCAAAAAAAGAAAAATGCGGCAGTGATCTCAGTCGCTGCCGCCGAACTTATTTTCTATGTAATAACTCAACAGCTCTTCCAGGATCTCGTCACGCTCCACCTTCATGATCAGGCTCCGCGCGCTCTTATGACTGGTGATGTATGTGGGATCACCGCTCATTACATACCCGACGATCTGATTCACCGGGTTATAGCCCTTTTCAGACAATGCTTCGTAAACCAGCTCAAGCACCTGGTTCACGTTCATCTTGTTTTCCTGTACTGCCTTAAAAAACTGGGTATCATGTAAATTCGCGTCCATATCAATGACCTCTCAATTGCTTTCTATTCTATACGAAAACAAAGCAATCATCAATAGGAAAAGCCTTACGAAATCTCTACGATACGGTCCATTTTCATGATCCCGTCCGTAAGAAATCCCGTGATCGTGCCCTTTACGAGCCTGTTTCCGGCGCTGAGAGACGGGTCGATCCCCACTTTCACATATTCTTTTGTATTGCCGGCAAGCCACTCCTTCCCGCCGGCGGTAATGATATCCTCGGTGAGGATCTGGTCCTCGCGGCCGATCCTCCGCTCCCGGAATTCCCTCGACATTTCCCTTTCGAGCACCGCAAGGCGCGCCGCGCGCTCCGCCTTCACCGCCTTCGTCACCTGGCCCGGCATGGCTGCGGCCCTGGTGCCCTTACGGACGGAATACGGGAAGATATGCATCTCGTAGAAGCCGGTCTCCCTGACGAAGGCACAGCTCTCCGCGAACTCCTCCTCCGTTTCTCCGGGGAAGCCGCAGATCACGTCCGTGGTCAGGGCCGCGTCCGGAAACGCCGCGCGAAGGCGCTCCACGCCCCGTGCGTACTCCTCCGTAGTGTAATGGCGGTTCATGCGTTTCAGCACCGCGTCGCTCCCGCTCTGGAGGCTCAGGTGGAAGTGCGGGCAGATGTGGCTGAGCCCGGAAAGCATCTCAGCGAACCCGTCCGTGATAAGGCGGGGCTCCAGCGAGCCGATCCGGATCCTCTCGATCCCCGGGACACGGTCAAGCATCCGGAGGACGCCCCCCAGGTCGCGGATCCCGTTCCGCCCGGCTCCAGGAAGCACGATCTCACCAGCGCCGGCTTCCGTGGGCA
>CACXDR010000272.1 GCA_902766415.1 uncultured Lachnospiraceae bacterium | reverse complement strand
TCGCATTCATCCTGCTCGGGATCATCGGCGCGAACATGATCAGGGAGGCGCGCGAAGAACGCCTGAGCGGGGAGGAGGGTCCCTCCGATGACCGGACGGACGCGAAGACCATGCTTCCCCTGGCCGTAGCTACGAGCATCGACGCGCTTGCGGTCGGTGTGACGTTCGCGTTCCTCGAGGTCAGCGTGATCCCCGCGAGCCTGTTCATCGGCTGCGTCACCTTCGTGTTCTGCTTTTTCGCCACCGTCTCCGCGGGAAAGCTCGGCGCGGGGCTGGGCAGCAGCGCAAGGACCGCGGGAGGCGTGGTCCTCATCCTCATCGGCCTGAGGATCCTTTTAAAGGATCTCTTCTTCTGAAGCTTCGCGGGAGCATCTGCTCCCGCTTTTTTGCCGCCCGCCGCGGCTTTTTTTCACTATCCGGCGGGAATACCCCCGCTCCTTAAGGCGGCGGAAGCGTTCAGGACCGCGCGTCCCTGTAGATGCGGACCATGTCGTCGTAGCCAAGCTCCATGAAGGAACCGATGGTCCTTGTCCGGCCGTAGGAGCACTCCTCCGCGATCGCGGCGATCTCATCGTCGCCCGGCTCGTACCCGAAGAGCTCCGCAAGCGTCAGCGGCATGCCGAGCGAACGGAAGAACTCCTCCGTACGGGCGATCCCCTCCTCGGCAGCGGCGGCATCATCCTCATTGGCGACTCCGCAGACCTTCCGCGCGTATTCCGCGAAGCGGGCCGTGTTCGCGCTTAAAACATAGCGCGCCCAGGAGGCCCACACGGCAGTCAGCGTCGCGCCGTGGGTGGAATCGTAAAGCGCCGAGATCGCCATGCCGAGCTGGTGGCAGGCCCAGTCGCCGTCGCGGTTCGTGTCTCCCTTGCAGCCGAGGCCGGTCAGCCCGACGTGCGACACGCTGCCGCACCACATAAGCTCACTCATCGCTTCGTAATCGTGCGGATCCCCGACAGCCTTCGGCCCGAACTCCATCACGACGCGGAACAGGCCCTCGGCGATCTCGTCCGTCAGGTGGTTCCCGAGGATCGGCGCGAAATAGCGCTCGGAGGTATGCATGAAGATGTCCGCCGCGCCGGCGCCGACCTGCCAGACCGGCAGCGTCATGGTGAGCTCCGGGTCCATGATCGCGAAGCGGCAGCGGTTGAAATCCGAGGTAAGCCCGCGCTTCGTGTGCATGCCCGTATCGTCGTTCGTGATGACCGCGGAATTGCTGGTCTCGCTCCCTGCCGCCGAGATGGTCAGGATCACGCCGATGGGCAGGCTTTTCGTGACCTGCGCTTTCCGCGCCCAGAAATCCCAGACGTCGTACTCCGGCTGCGCCGTCCCGTGGGCGACTGCCTTCGCGGTGTCGATCACGCTGCCGCCGCCGACCGCGAGGACGAAGTCCGCCTTGAACTCCAGCGCCTTTTTCACCATGCTCCTGCACGTGGAAAGCAGCGGGTTCGGGACCACGCCGCCCACAGCCTCGGCCTTGAGGCCTGACGCTTCAAGGTACTCCATGGTCCGGGCGATCAGCCCGCTCTTCACCGCGGACTGTCCCCCGTAGATCACGAGGACGCGTGTGCCGCCGTGTTTTTTCACAAGCTCGCCGGCCCTTGTCTCCTCGCCGGGGCCGAACACGATCTCCGTAGGCGCGTAGTAAACGAATTTCTTCATGGAGCCCTCCTCTTTTTAAAAAAGCCGCCGCATAAAGCTTTTCAGTCTCTTTACGCGGCAGCAGTTTCTGTCATATGGATTATTGGTATCAGCGCACGACCTTCACGAATTTCTTCTTGCCGCGCTTCACGAGCTTCCCTTCGCCGTCGAACTCCTCTGCCTTGTAGGACTGCTGGATGTCCTTGACGACCTCGCCGTCGACGCTCACCGCGCCAGGCTGGATCTGCCTGCGCGCGTCGGAGTTGGAGGTGCAGAGGCCGCTCTTCACAAGGAGCGTGACGATGTCGATGCTGCCGTCCCTGAAGTCCTCATCGGCCAGCCTGCAGGTGGGGATGTCCGCGCTCGCCGCGCCGCCGCCGAACAGCGCCTTCGCGCCGGCCTCGGCCTTCTTCGCCTCGTCCTCTCCGTGGACCAGGCTGGTCAGCTCGTAGGCGAGGATCTCCTTCGCCTGGTTCAGCTGCGCGCCCTCCCACTTGTCCATCTCGTCGATCTGCTCGATCGGCAGGAAGGTCAGCATACGGAGACACTTCAGGACGTCGCCGTCGCCGACGTTTCTCCAGTACTGGTAGAAATCGAAGGGGGACGTCTTGTCCGGGTCAAGCCAGACCGCGCCGCTCGCG
>CACXDR010000271.1 GCA_902766415.1 uncultured Lachnospiraceae bacterium | reverse complement strand
TTCCTTTCCGCCGAAGGAACCGCCGCAGGTCTGCGACACGAGACGCAACTGGCTGACCGGCGCCGCCGCCCCGTCGACCGCGTACCGCCTCGTCATGAACGGGTTCTGGCCGGTCGTAAAGACCGTCATCTCGCCGTCGCCCGGAATGGAGGCCGCGACGACCGCTTCCGGCTCGATGTAGGCGTGCTCCTGACGCTGGGTCGTATACTCGCGCTCAATAATGACGTCGGCCTCGGCGAAGCCCTTCTCGACGTCGCCCTTGCGGAGCTTTTTGCAGCCGGGCATGAAGATGTTGCCCGGGAACTCGTCTTCCTCGTGGATCTTGTAAGCGCCTTCCGCCAGCGCTTCCTCGACGCTCGCGATCACGGGGAGATCCTCGTACTCCACCTCGATCGCCGCGAGAGCCTCCTCGAGCGCCTCCTGCGTCTCGGCCGCCGCCATGGCGACGCAGTCTCCGAGGTAGCGGACGTGATTCGTCAGGTACGGAAAACCGGACCAGGCCATCGGATTGGCCATGTCGTCCGCCGTCACGACCGCGTGCACGCCCGGGACGGTCTTTGCCTTTGAGGTGTCGATCTTCAGAACTTTTGCGTGCGCCCGGCCGGAGCGCAGAACGCCCGCCACCAGCATGCGCGGCATGTGGATGTCCGCCGGATATACGGCGCGCCCGGTCACCTTGTCAATTCCATCAACCCTCGGCTTGGCCTGGTTGATGACATTGAATGTCTTTTCTCCGTAAAGTGGCACTTCAACCCCTCCCTTTCGTGTGCGGGCATCTCCTCTGCCCAGTCAGCTGGTTTCCTGATCGCTCGGTAAAAACGGTCTCTCCCGCCGCCGTTCCGTCCGGCTGATCACAGCCTCAGGAACCGGAAGCGTCTCCGCGTCTTTCTCTCTCATAGCGGAGAAGTGCGCGGTATTGTTCTCTGGTATCAACGTCGATCCCGCAGCCCGGATCCCGCACCGGGATCTCCATCGGAGGCTCCGGAAGCGAGTGAAGCGCGCCTCGCAAGCCTCCGTCTCCCGCGTAGGTGAGGATCTGCCGGACCGCTTCTTTGGACAGGAGCAGCGGATGCTGTCCTCTTCCGTCACGATACGGCCTCGCCCACATTCTTCCCTCTTTCTCCGCGCGTTCCCTGAGAACGCGGCAGATCGAAGGGGCCGCGGCCGGGACGTCGCCCGGCAGGAAAAGCACCCACCGGAAGTCTCCGGCCTGCCGGAGTCCGATCTTCACGGAGGCGAACATATCGCTCTCGCGATACTCCGGATTCCGCAGGCAGACCACGTCTTTCTCTCCGGAAAACAGCGTCTCGACGCTCTCCGCGCGGTGTCCCGTGATCAGGAAGATCCGCCCGGCTCCTCCGTCCCTGAGCGTCTGCACCGAAGACTCGATCAGCGTCTTCCCGCGGAACGGAAGCAGCGGCTTGAAATCGCCCATCCGGCTCGAAAGCCCCGCCGCGGCCACGACTCCCGCGACGCCGTCCGGCCTGCGCCGCGCGCCATCAATACTCATCATCTACTCTATCAAACGAGGTTCAAATTGTCAATTTTCTCGCAATTTTTGCAATAATTCCCGGAAAAAATTAGGCATATTACATAATATTTCGAATATTTTTCGTTTTTAACTCGCCTTATTCCGGTCCGATTTTACGAAGAAGCACTCCCGCGCCCAAATGGCGCGGAAGCACTTCTTTCTTTCGTCCGGAACGATCCGTCTGACCGGCTCTTTACAGCTTTTTGATCCTCTCGAGAGCCGTCGCGGTCGTCTCGTGAGAACCGAACGCCGTCAGGCGGAAATAGCCTTCTCCGCTCGGTCCGAAGCCGCAGCCCGGCGTTCCGACGATATTCGCCTTGTCGAGCAGGTAATCGAAGAACTCCCAGGAGCCCATGCCCTTCGGGGTCTGGAGCCAGATGTACGGGGAATTGTCGCCGCCGTAGACCGTATATCCGACCTCTTTGAGACCGTCCTTGATCTGCTTCGCGTTGTCCAGATAGTAGTCGATCGTCTCGCGGATCTGTTTCTTTCCTTCCGGAGTGAAGATCGCCTCGCCGCCTCTCTGGGAAATGTAGGAGACGCCGTTGAACTTCGTCGTCTGATGGCGCTTCCACAGATCGTTGAGCTTGAAGCCGTCCTTCTGAAGGTTCTTCGGGATGACTGCGTAAGCGAGACGGACTCCGGTGAATCCGGCCGTCTTCGAGAAGCTTCTCAGCTCGATCGCGCAGTCCCTCGCGCCCGCACACTCGAAGATCGAGTGCGGCACGTTTTCGTCG
>CACXDR010000270.1 GCA_902766415.1 uncultured Lachnospiraceae bacterium | reverse complement strand
GTCGCGGCGCAGTATATTTTCGAGGATCTCGCGCGGATCCCCGTGCGCGTGGAGCTGGCGAGCGAATTCCGCTACCGGAAGCCGCTTCTTCGCGAGGGAACGCTTGCCGTCGTGATCAGCCAGAGCGGTGAGACGGCGGATTCCCTGGCGGCGCTCCGCGAGGCGAAAGCGGCAGGCGTGCGGACCCTCGGGATCGTGAACGTCGTCGGATCGTCGATCGCGCGTGAGGCCGACAGCGTGTTTTACACTCTGGCCGGACCGGAGATCGCGGTCGCGACGACGAAGGCCTACAGCGCGCAGCTGGCGGCGGTCTATCTGATCGCGCTGCAGACGGCTTATGTGAAAGGCGCGATCGACAGGGAGCGCTATGCGGCGATGCTTTCGGAGCTCGAATCGCTCCCGGACAAGATCGCCCGTGTGTTGGAGGACAAGGAGCGGATCCAGTGGTTCGCGGCCAAGTATTCGAACGCGAAAGACGTCTTCCAGATCGGCCGGGGGATCGACTACGCGATCTGTCTCGAGGGGAGCCTCAAGATGAAGGAGATCAGCTACATCCATTCCGAGGCGTACGCGGCCGGGGAACTGAAGCACGGCACGATCAGCCTGATCGAAAAGGGAACGCTCGTGATCGGCGTGCTCACGCAGAGCCGTCTTCTGGAAAAGACCCTGAGCAACCTTGTCGAGGTGAAGAGCCGCGGCGCCTATCTCATGGGACTTACCACGTACGGTAATTACAGCGTCGAAGACACGGCGGATTTCACGGTCTATATCCCGAAGACGGACGAGCACTTCGCGACGTCGCTCGCGGTCGTACCTCTTCAGCTCATGGGGTATTACTTAAGCGTCGCTCGCGGCCTCGACGTCGACAAGCCGCGGAATCTCGCGAAATCGGTGACGGTGGAATGAGGAAGAACGAACGACAGAGGAAAAGCGGGCAGCGGCGGGAAGCCGCGCCGGAAAGGAACGGATCGGAATGAAACGCCATCTCGGCGTGGCGGTCGGGTCACGCGTGACGCCGGACGCGAAATATCTTCTCGGCGCGCCTCTTGGGCGCGCAGTTCTGGAAGCGAAAGAGATCGGCTACGACGGGATCGAGCTCCACATGGACGCGCTGGAGGAGATCGACGTTCCGGCTCTCAGGGCGGAGACGGACGCGGCCGGCATGAGGGTGACGGCCGTATCGACGGGAAGCGTCGCTTACCGCGAACACCTGTGCCTCAACTCACCGGACGGGCGGGTACGGCTCGCCTGTATGGACCGCGTGCGCGAGTATATCGAGGCGTGCGCGGAGCTCTCCGGCGATTTTTCCTGCGGGCTGATCATCGCGAATGTCCGCGGTATGGTCCCGGCGGGCTTTACCAAAGAGGAGTCGGAGGATCTCTTTGCGGAGAGCCTCCTTCCGCTGGACGCTGAAGCCGCTTCGTGCGGCGTCCCGCTCTATCTGGAGCTCACCAACCGCTATGAGAGCGATTATCTGAACCGCGCGGACGAGACGGCCACTTTTCTCCGGAGATTTCCGGGGCTCAACGCGAAGATCCATCTGGATACCTTCCACATGAATATCGAGGAGGCGGATCTGTGCGGGGCGATCCGGACAGCCGGGGACCTGCTCGGATTCTTCCACGTGGCGGACAGCAACCGTCTCCCCGCGGGCGAGGGACACATGCCGCTTGCGGAGATGTTCCGGACGCTCGACGGGATCGGTTACGCGGGCCCGGTGTGCGTCGAGTGCATCCCGCTTCCGGACGGAAGGACCGCAGCGGAGCGGTCGCTCGCCTGGATCAGGCGGTTCGGGGAATAGCGGGCCGCGGATCAGCCGGTTTTCGAGCGGTTTCCGGCCGGTTTTGCAAATTTTTCAAAAAAACTCTTGACTTTCCCCCTACTGGAAGGCGTACAAGGAGATTGCAGACAGGGATGCGCGGGGCTTAACATGAAGATCAAGCACGTTGAGGAACTGGTCGGGATCACCAGAAAGAACATCCGGTATTATGAGGAGGAGGGGCTCCTCGCTCCGGGGCGCGCGGAGAACGGATACCGCGAGTATCACGAGGACGACATCCGGCGCCTCAAGCAGATCCGACTGCTTCGAAGGCTCACGGTGCCGATCGGGGAGATCCGGGACGTCTTCGAAGGGAAGCAGGATCTGACGGCGTGTCTCGGACGCCATCTGGGAGAACTCGAGAAGCAGAAGGAGAGCCTCACGGCGATGCAGGAGGTCTCCAGGGACCTGATGGAAAAGCATGCGAATCTTTCCTCGGTCGACGTGGATCTGTGCC
>CACXDR010000269.1 GCA_902766415.1 uncultured Lachnospiraceae bacterium | reverse complement strand
TCATATAAGGTATCCTCCCTTAAAAAAGTATTCTTTTGATCGATCGCAGCCCCTCTCCGGGGCACGGCGCTTTAGTTTGCTACTACGCTAAATCGCCGCAATGTCGTTTTATAATAACATAAAACCGCGGGAAAGCAAAGTCATCCCCTGCCATTTCCTGCGGTTTTAAATGATTTCATTCTGTTTTTTCTGCCGATAACTGTCAATTCCCGGGGTGCGCCGGTCGATGCCGGCCGCCCGGGCGACTGCGCTCAGGCGATGCCGGCCGCCCCGGCGATGCGCTCAGGCAGTGCCGGCGCCCGGATGACGCGCTCAGGCGATGCCCTTCACGCGCGCGAGGATGCTGTCCCTGACGCTTTCGTTCTTCCGGACCGCCTCCTCCCGGCTCTCCCCGTTCGTGTAGAAGTAAAACTTGATCTTCGGCTCCGTGCCCGACGGCCGCACCGCGAACCAGCTCCCGTCCTCAAGGAAGAAGCGAAGCACGTTCGAGGGCGGGATGTCCTCATATCCGTCCCTGTAGTCGATGACCCTCTTCACCGGGATACCGGCCGCCTCTTCCGGGAGGTCCTCCCGGAGCCCGGACATCATCCGCCCGATGCGCTCCGCGCCCTCGATCCCCTTCAGGACGAGATTCGTCACCTCCTCCGCCTGGAAGCCGTACTGCCGGAAGATCCGGTCCAGCACTCCGAAAAGCGAAAGTCCCTGCTTCTTATAGTAGGCCGCCGCCTCGGCGACGATCATCCCCGCGCTGATCCCGTCCTTGTCGCGGATTCCGGGGCATACGCCGTAGCCGACGGACTCCTCGTAGCCTAAAAGGTACTGAAGCCCGTTCCTTTCAAGATACGGGATCTTCCCGCAGATATTCTTGAAGCCCGTAAGCGTCTCGAACATCCTGACGCCGTAGCTTTCCGCGATATCCCCGGAAAGGCTGCCCGTCACGATGGACTTCACCATGGCGCCGTTCTCCGGCAGCGTCCCGGCAGTCCTGCGCCCCTCAAGGATATAATTCACGATGATGTACCCGGTCTGGTTCCCGTTCAGCGGTACGTACTGCCCGTCCTCTCCCCGGATCTCGATCGCGAAGCGGTCGGCGTCCGGGTCCGTCGCCATAAGGAGCTCCGCGCCGGTCTTCCGCCCGAGCTCCTCGGAGAGCCGGAACGCCTCGGGAGCCTCCGGGTTCGGGTAGCCGACGGTCGTGAAATCCGGATCCGGGTCCGTCTGCTCCGGGACCATATGGAAGTTCGTAAAGCCCCTGTCCTCCATCATGGTCCGGAAGGGGACGGCGCCCGCCCCGTTTAACGGCGTGTAGACGATGGGGATGGAAAGGTCCAGCTCCTCCCCGCTGTGGATGGCGGCCGACTCGATCTCGTCAAGGTACATCCGGTCGTACTCCGGCCCGAGGACCGTGATGAGGCCGTCCGCCATGCCCTTTTCAAAGCTGCCGAAGCGGATCCCGGTGAAGAAATCCACCGCATCGATATGCGCCGTCATCTCGTCCGCGATCTCCGCGGAGACCTGGCAGCCATCCTCCCAGTAGGCCTTGAAGCCGTTGTACTCCTTCGGGTTGTGGGACGCCGTGATATTGATGCCGGAGACCGTCCCGAGCTTCCGGATCAGGAACGCGAGCTCCGGCGTGGGCCGCATATCCGGGAACACGTACGTCCGGATCCCCGCGCCCGCGAGGATGCCTGCGGAAAGCTCGGAGAATTCCTTCGAAAAATGGCGCGGATCGTGGGCGATGATCACGCCCCGCCGCATGGCCTCCGGCCCCTTTTCCGTGATGAGGTCCGCGATCCCCTGCGCGGCGCGGCCCACCGTGTACCGGTTCATGCAGGCAGTCCCCGCCCCGACGATCCCGCGGAGGCCGGCAGTTCCGAACGCGATGTCCTTATAGAACCGCTCCCTGATCTGCGCATCGTCCCCCGAAAGAGCCAGGAGCTCCCCGTGAAGCGGATCGTCCTCCGGGACAGACCGGATCCACAACGCGTATTTTTCCCTGTAATCCATAATGCCTCCCTTCTCCGTTCTTGTCCGGAAACGCCATCTGTGTCCTGCCGGTCCATGATTCAAGTCCCGCTTGCGGGACTTGCGCGCCGCGCGCGGGCTGCCGTCAGGCAGCTCCTTCCTTGCCGCGCGCGTGCGCAAATAAAAGCAGGGCTGTCCGCTATGGCAGCCCTGCCTGATCCTTTTTCCGGTCAGCCAAGCACAAAGGCGAAGAAACGGTCCATCTCCTCCTTCTCCCTGAACCGCGCGATATACACGTACCTTCCCATGGAGGGCCAGTCGATCGGCGGCATCTCCTCCTGCATGACGATGTCCGCGCCGTAGCGCTCCATGATCTCCTCATGGCTGTGCGTAAAGCTGTGACCGTCCTTCCGCGCCGCGTACGCGCAGATATAGCGGTCGCCGGACTCCGGGGAAAGCCGCTTTCCGGACGTGACCATCTCCGCGTAGATCCGGAACACGTCCGCCGACTGGGCAAAGTTCATCATGTCCGGATCGTGCCCGCCCGCGGGACGCATGTTCACCTCCATCACGGCGTAGTCGCCGGCCTTTCCTATGCCGTCGTAATCCTTCGTGATATTGATGAACTCAAAATGGACGAAGCGGCTGTCCGCCTTGAAGGCCTTTACCGTCCTTCTCCCGAGCTCGCGCAGCCGTTCAGGAACATCGGCCGCCGTGAAGAAATGGATGTTCTCGTCGTTCTGCACGGAGTCTATGACCGGCGCGTAGGTGCACATGGATTCAAACAGCGGCTCGCACTGCGCGTCGACGATCGCGTCGTAGGTGCAGATATCGCCGTACAGGAACTCCTCCATAACGTAGGGCTCCTCCGGAAGCTCCCAGTAGAACGCCTCCAGCTCCTCCTCCGTTTTCAGCTTCCTGGCCCCGTTCGCGCCGACGCCGATGTCCGGCTTTACGATCACGGGGTAGCCGACCTCCTCCGCAAAGGCTTTGCCCGCGGCAAGGTCGGATACGATATGCTGGCGCGCGGTCGGGATGCCGGCCTCCACGAAAATGCGCTTCATCCCGGATTTTCTCACAAGGTCATCGATTCCGGACGTCCGGGTGCCGGTGGCAATGTTGAAATCCGTGCGGAGCCTCGCGTCCGCGGGAAGCCAGTACTCGTTCAGCGAATCGAGCCAGTCGATCCTTCCGTATTTGTGGATGAAAAAGGCCGCCGCGCGGTACACCTGGTCATAGTCCTCAAGGGAGCTCACGTAATAGTACTCTGTCAGCGCGTTTTTCAGGCAGCCGCTCAGCATGTCATAGGGGACGTCCCCGATACCGAGTACGGTAACGCCGAGCTGGTCCAGGCGGTCGATAAACTTTTCGCAGGTGACGGGATAAGCCGGTGAGATAAACACGTAATTCATGGGAACCTCCTTACGGCCGGCAGGCCTG
>CACXDR010000268.1 GCA_902766415.1 uncultured Lachnospiraceae bacterium | reverse complement strand
ACTTGGAGTGGATATTTTCCAGCATCCACGCGGTCAGCATCTGCGGGATCCTCTCGTTGGTCAGGCACCAGGAGAAGACGCTTGCCGCGGAGACGATCAGCATGATGGAGGAGGTCGTTCCGACCGTCTCCTTCAGGCCCTGGATCATATCCTTTAAATGCATCTCCCTGTAAAGGAAGCCGAGGAAGGCCGCGTAAACGATCGCGACAGCTCCGGCCTCGGTCGCGGTGAACACGCCGATACGGATGCCGCCGATGATGATGATCGGAAGGAGGAGCGGAAGGATGGCAGGCTTCAGGGCTTTCCAGACCTTGTCCCCGGTCATCTTTTCCGTGGTCAGGACACCGTAGCCGCGCTTCCTGGAGATCGCGCCGACCAGGATCATCATACTGATGCAGAGCAGGCCGCCTACGCCGATACCGGAGACGAACAGCTTGCCGATGGAGACGTTCGCGATGCAGCCGTAAAGGATCATCGCGATCCCCGGCGGGATCAGCGGCGTGATCATGGACGATGCAGCCGTAACGACAGAGGAGAACTCCAGGGAGAAGCCCTTCTTCGTCATTTCCGGGACCATCATCTTGGACTCCATCGCGGCGTCCGCGATGTTGGAGCCGGACAGGCCGCCCATAACGGTGGAAAGAAGGACGTTGACCTGCGCAAGACCGCCCGGAAGATGCGCCGTGACGACCTCGCAGAAGTCCATGATGCGCTTCGTGACACCGGTATAGTTCATGAAGATGCCGGCGCATACGAAGAACGGGATCGCCATCAGGGAGATCTTCTCGGTGCCGATGATCGCCTGCTGTGCGAAGATAACGGGGTTGATGTTCGGATTCAGTACAAAATAGACCATGGAGCCGCCCAGGACCGCGATGAATACCGGGACCTTTAAGAAAAGCAGCACCAGCATGACGATGGAGGCGAGAAGAAGGATATTACTCATTGCTGCTCACAGCCTCCTTTGCTTCAGATTTGACGCCCTTGATGACCGAATAGAAATAGCTGATGATCATGTCGATGTAGGCGAAGATGGAGATGCCGTAGACCCACGCGTACGGGATCTTCAGCATGCTCGTGGAACGGCCGCTGCGCATGAACACCTGGATAAAGCCAAGGCTCTGCTTGAACAGGAAGCCGATCACGATGACGACGACCACGGAGATGATCCAGTTCATCGCCTTCTGCATTTTTTCAGGCATCATGTCGACGATCATCTCGATCGCGACGTGGTTGCCCATACGGAAAGCCGCGCCGGCGCCGGCGAAGACGATCCACACCATGCAGGAGGTCTGTACCTCCTCGAGCCAGGTGAACGGCGCGTTGAAAACGTAGCGCCAGATAACACCCGCGAACGTAAGCACGATCAGGACCGCAAGGATGGCCGCCGCGACGGCAATATCAAGATTCGCAAGGATGGAAAGACCCTTGTTTTCTTTCTTGTCCAAGATTGTATTCCTCCAAATCCGGCAGGAAAGGCCTCCCCTGCCTGATGCACGAAAGAGCATTGAAATGCCGGCAGACACCGGTCATGGCGCCTGCCGGCTGCAGTTGATCCCTGTTGCTCTAAGAAAGAAACTGTTCCGTACTGTGCCTCTTAATTACTGTGCGCCCATGGCAGCCCTGACAGTGTCATACAGGCCGTCGCTCCAGCCGAAGGAAGCACCCTTCTCATAGAAAGCCTTGGACTTCTCGCGGAATCCGGCAAGGACCTCCTCGCTCGGCTCGACAACGGTGACGCCCTCGTCCTTCATCTTCTGGAGGTAATCAGCTTCCTGCTCGTCCAGAGTCGCGTTGTTGACCTCGCCGGCCTCCTTCGCGGTCTCGATGAGCCACTGCTGCTGGTCTGCGGTCAGGCCGTTGAACCAGTCTGCGGAAACGACCCAGGTGGTGAAGTTCTTGACATGGCCGTCAAGGATCAGGTACTTCGCGACTTCGTGAAGCTTTCTGCCGTACAGGGTCGCAAGCGGGTTCTCAGCGCCGTCGATGGTCTTGGTCTGAAGTGCCTGGTAGACATCGCCGAGTGCCATGCCGGTAGCGGTCGCGCCGAGCGCGTTGAAGCCCTCAGTCTGGATCGCGTTGTTCGGGACGCGGATCTTCATGCCGTTGAGGTCATCGACCGTGTTGACCGGGTTGACGGTCAGGGTGTGCCTGTCGCCGTACTTCCAGTTGGAAGCGATGATCTTAAGGCCCTTCTCCTCAAGCTTCGCGCACTGCTCAGCATACCAGTCGGACTCGGTCAGCGCCCAGCACTGATCCCAGGAGTCGAACAGGAACGGCCCGAAGACGATACCGAAATCCGGTACACCGTAGTCAGCGTAGAAAGCGCCGTCAGCCAGCGTGCAGACGTTCTCGCCGAGCATCATGGAGTCGATCAGAGAGTTCTTGTCGCCAAGCTGGGAATCCGGATAGACCTCAATGGCCATGGTGCCGCCGGACTTCTCCTTGATGATCTCCTGTGCCTTGGTCCAGCCTACGCCGACCGGCTCGGTGATGCTGTTCTCGAAAGCGACCCTTAAGGTGACTTCCGGAGCTGCCGCAGCGTCAGCCGCAGCTGCTGCCGTGGTCTCTGCTGCTGTCGCTGCCGCGGTGGTCTCAGCCGGAGCTGCCGCCGCAGTCGTGGAAGACGCAGAAGAACCGCCGCATGCCGAAACGGATGCCGCCATGACGCCTGCAAGACCAAGTGCCATAAGTTTCCTGAGTTTCATGATTAATTCCTCCCTTTTAAAATTAGTACTAAGTACTGGTGATTATTTTTATGACATCAGTCGTTGATGTCAGAAAAATCGATAACGACCTTGAGCATGTCGCCCGGGTTGTTCGCGAAGTCTTCGAACGCCTTCGCAGCGTCGTGGAAGCGGTAGGTGTTGGTGATGATCTTCTGGAGCGGTGCCTTTCCGGCATTGACGATATCGATCAGCTCGAGGAAATCCTTCTTCAGCGCGTTTCTGGAGCCGTAGACGTCGAGCTCCTTCTTCTGGATCAGGGTGAAGTTGAAGTCGAGGTTTCTCTTGCCGACGCCGATCAGGACCATGCGGCCGCCGAAGCATGCAGCGTCGATGCAGTTCTGGAAGGTGGACGGAAGGCCGACCGCCTCGACTGTCACGTCAAAGCCGCTGCCGCCGGTGATCTCGTCGACGCGCGCCTGGAAGTTCTCCGGGCTGTCGTTCAGGATCGTGCCGTCAAGGCCGAAATCAAGGTTCTTCGCAAGATCAAGCTTGCCCTGCGCGACGTCGCACATATAGACCTCAGCGCCTCTTGCCTTCGCAGCGATCGCGGCAAGAACGCCGATGGTGCCGGTCCCGACGACCAGGACCTTGTCCCCTTCGCCGACCTTCGCGCGGCTGATGCCGTGGTAGCTGATGCAGAACGGCTCGATGGCCGCAAGCGTCTTCGCGTCCATTCCCTTGCCGTCATAGACGCGCTCGATCGGGATGGAGAAATACTCCTGGAACACGCCGTCCCTCTGGCAGCCAAGCGTCTGGTTGTCCATGCAGGCATTGATGCGCCCGTGCGTGCAGGAATAGCAGTGGCCGCAGTTGTAGTACGGGTTGCAGGTCACGATCATGCCCGGTCTGATCCCGTAGCTGTTGTTCTCGTCGCACTCGACGACCTCAGCGGAAAACTCATGCCCCGGGATCCTGGGGTAGTCAAAATAAGCGAACGTTCCGCGATAGGAGCCGTTGTCGCTTCCGCAGATGCCGCCGTACAGGATCCGGAGAAGCACCTCGCCCGGTTTTCTTTCCGGCTTCGGCACGTCTACGATCTGCACCTCACCAGGAGCATTGATCCGAATTGCCTTCATAACTTTTACCTCCGTCTAATAATGTCTGAGAAATTCTGTTGCCGCGCGTCTTGTGAAGCTTTTGTTGCACTTTTCTGATATTTTTAATGTGCATCATGTTGTATACTTCGTTGTATATTTCAAATTTATATCAAAAAATATCTCGAGTCAATATCAAAATAATCGTTTCCGTTTTTTTGTGATTTCTGCCCATTTTGGAGAGTTGTTTTTGTGCATGTTTCAGGGGCTGTCCCACAAGGGCAAACGGGTACCTCCGCGGTTGCAGGCGGATGCCGCAGATGGTATACTTTAATGGATATAACATTTCATGGAACGACCAGCGGACGTCCAGTGAAAAGCGGAGGTATGCAAATGCCGAAAACAAGTCTGAAAACCGTTGCCTATAATGAGATCCGGAAAAAGATCATCACCTGCGAATATGCCCCGGGCTCGTTCCTGAACGAAGAAATGCTGACGACCTCCCTGGGCCTTGGCCGCCCGCCGGTGCGCGACGCCCTGAGCCGGCTTGAGCACGAGGGCCTGGTCGAGATCCGCCCGAAGATCGGGATCACAGTGACGCCGCTCAACATCAGCGACATCAACAAGATCTTCGAAGTGCGGCTGCTCCTGGAGCCGTACATCATAAAAAACTACGGCAGCCGCATCCCCGCCGACAGCCTGAACAGCTACTACCAGATTTTCATCAAGCCTCCGGTGGAGAACTACCAGTCGGACGGCGGTACCCGCGCCTTCAACCTGGACGCGGAGTTTCACGCCATGATCATCTCTGCCTGCCCGAACGAGTACATCCGCGGGGTACTGACGCAGATCGTCACCCAGAACGCGCGTTTCCGCCACATGACCGGGAGCATCTATGACACACGTCTCGCGGACACCTTCCGGGAGCATCTGGAGATCGTCCGCGCCTGCCTTGAGGAAAACTGGGACGATGCTGCTGAAAAGCTTAAGCTCCACATCCTTTCGAGCAAGAAATCGACCTTCTCTTTAGTTTTTGAACAGCTCGGGATCACGGGCGTCATATGATGTACAGGCCAAAAGCAAAAAGGACCGGGATTGACCCGGTCCTTTTCTTCTGAAAGCCTTGTCGCAAACAGCATCTCGCGGCGGCCGCATGGT
>CACXDR010000267.1 GCA_902766415.1 uncultured Lachnospiraceae bacterium | reverse complement strand
GCTGCTCACCCATCTTTATCATCCCAAAGCCGGGGAGGCGGATTTTTTTGAACTTATCCGGAATACAGATTTCGGGGCGATCACGCAGCAGCAGGAACAGGCCTTCGTCACCGGCGCGCCCGTTCCGGGCGGAAACGCCGGTAATAATTTCCTGGGGAATCCTGCTGTCAGTAAGCTGATCGCTGAACATGATCCTTTTCCTTTGGGGGGAAGCAGAAGAGCCCATGAAGAGTTCCGCAGGGCTTTTCTTGATACCTGCAAGCTTCTGAAACAAGAGAAGACAGCCATTGACAACCGCTTCTCGCAGCTTAATGTGGGGAAGACCAGGATCTCAAACTACGTGAAAGGTACGATGGTGGAGGATCACGGTTACTTTTCCTACGGAGACGGGGATCCCAAAGAAGCCGCGAAAGCTGCCGGTAAAAAGGAAAAACTCAGGAAAGCTCTTGATGATCTTGCTGAAAGGATCTATGAAGAGCCGGCGGTGCAGGAATTCACAGACGATTCTCCCGAGGCAAGGGAGCAGTTTGCGTCCGGGATCCAGGTCCCGGAAAACCAGAGATATAATTCGATCGAGACAAACCGGCAATTCCTGGATCTGGTAGCAGAGGCGGATCCGTTTTCGGTAAGGAACGACGAGAATAATATCAACAATATCAACAACGGCGGCGAGAATGCTGATATGCCGGAGAACCAGGCAGATCCGGAAGCGGTACAGGATTCCCGTATTTTCCGGAGGGCCGTCTTTGACATGGTGACAGCCTGTGCCCGGATCCGGAAGGATGCGCAGAGAAACGCTGTCGAAACGGGGGAGCCGGAAGAGTGCGCGGCTGCGGCGTCCCGTCTTGCGTACGGCCTCGGAGCAGGCCTGAGAGTGGAACAGGTGGTCCGTGTCCGCGGAAACGGCCGTGACGGAAAAAACGTTTACCTGAAGAACGCGGTGCCGGGCAAGAAGCCGAGCGGACCAAACCTTATTTCTCCGGAGCAGTTTGCCGGAGAGGGCGCGGTGCTGGATTCCGGGGAGCTGGCCCGCCAGCTCTCCGAGATCCAGGTGGTGCGTTACCTTACCGGCACTTCCGGGAAGGGAGTCGGGGATCTCCGCTTCGCTTTCTCCAACGACAGGCCGAAAAAGATCACCGGTATCACTGACGTAAATATGGGCGGGGCGTTTCCCGATGACCCGGCGGCGGAAGGCATGACACCGGGCAGCCTGACTGTCATGAGCCGTTCCACTGCGGACCGCATCATGACCATTTCGCCGGAAAGACTGGGGGCTGTCTTAGGAAGCAGGATCGGCGGGAGAGCCCTGGAGAACGCGAAGACCCGTCTCGCGGAACTGCAGCAGGCCATCCAGGAAAGCCTGGACAGGAAATGGGCGATGGACGATTCCCTGCTCCCCGGCAGGCTTCACGTGGTCGAGGACGCGACGTTTTCAAAGCTTTCCATCAAGCAGATCGCGTCGGTGCAGGACAACAACGGGATCAAGGGCCTTTTCTCCCAGACCTACAGCGGAATGATCTTAAAGGGACAGCAGGCCGCGGAGGAAAACACCGCTTATCCCGGAGGCTTCTACCAGAGACAGCTGAATACCCTGATGGAGAGCCAGGGGGAAAAGAAGAGCAGCCCGGAATTCACCAATGCTCTGGAGGCTGTTAAGAAGGTCAATACGGAGATCAACCGCTATATGCATGAGGACCGGGAGATGACGGCGGAAGAGATGAGCGCCCTCCGGAAGACCTACACGGAAAGCATTGTCGAGGTCAATAAGTATATCAAGGCCACCAGGGGCTGGCACTGGACCAGCAGAGGCGACGTGCGCCACAACGCCATGGCGGTCGTGCAGGGCTATATGGAGCAGGAGCTGAAGGCCCTCAACGAGTACGACCCCGGGCATCACTGGAAGATCGAGAAGATCATCCAGCACGGACGCCAGGAGGAGATCCCGGCAATCCAGGGCGCGATCGAGTACGTCGGCGGCAATGTAAATTCGCGGCAGGTGCTGACGATCAACGGGAAGAAAGGAGCATTTACCCCCCGTAAAGAATATCACGAACCCACAGACCGGGAGATCGGTGATGTTATGACCGATACGACAACTGTGCCGGAGGATATCAAGGCCGATGTAATGAACGCTGGCTTAGCTGCCTGGCAAAGGTTGAGAACAATTGCCAAGGACCACACGGCAACCCTTCTTTATAAGAAAAATCCGGATATCTATGAGGAAGCAGGAAAGGGATTTCTTGAGCGGGAGGACGTGAAAGCCCTTAATAAGGTGTTTAAGGAATTAAACGCACCTGAGCTTACTGACGCTCAGGACCCCGAGTCCAGAGCTTTCCGCAGACATGTTGCCGAGAGGATCCGCGCCGGGCTGCTGCTCAGAAATGAACGGAACGTCATGAACAGCGCGGGCATCGCGGACAGGGAGAATTTAGACCAGAGAAATACGGCAATGTCCGTCATGGCCGATCTTGTGGAAATGCCGAACGCAGTCGCGCGGGCCAGGGATGTACGGGTCACCGTGAACGGTGGGAGGCAGGTAGGAACCTTCCAGGAATGGGCGGAAGGTGACGTCATCGGGAACCAGGACTATACCAAGGGTTCGGATTTCTGCCGCTACAATTCCAATTTGATGACAAAGGAAGCGCTTCAGCAGCTTTCCGATATCCAGGCGCTTGATTTCATCTGCGGAAATATTGACCGGCATTTGAACAATATGACCTTTAAGTTCGAGGATATCAACGGGGAGCACCGGCTGGTGAAGATCACCGGTATCGACAATGACACGTCCTTCGGCACCATCAAGATGAGTGATTACACAGAGCCGGAGGCTGACGAAGTGTTTGCTTTCCCGCAGCACATGCTGATGATGAAGCAGAGCACCGCG
>CACXDR010000266.1 GCA_902766415.1 uncultured Lachnospiraceae bacterium | reverse complement strand
GGAGCCGGCATGGCGGCGCATCTGCCCGGCATGTGTGCGGCACTGTTTCCTCTTCCGGTCATCGGCGTGCCGATTAATACCGGCTGTCTGGGCGGGAAGGATGCACTGTACTCGATCCTTCAGATGCCTCCGGGAATTCCGGTGGCGACCGTCGCAATTGATGGGGGAAAGAATGCGGGCCTTCTGGCGGTTCGGATGCTCGCGATGGAGGACGAATCGCTTCGCGATAAGCTGAAAGTATACAGCGAGAACATGTGCAAGGGTGTGCAGGAGAAGGACCGGAAACTGCAGGAACAAAGGTAAGGGATCTGAAAATGGATTACAAACAGGCAGGCGTAGACATTGAGGCGGGGTATGAATCCGTCCGTCTTATGAAGGAGTTTATCGCGCGGACGAAGCGGCCGGAAGTGCTTTCGGATATTGGAGGGTTTTCCGGCGCATTTTCTATGGAGGCGTTTCGCGATATGGAGGAGCCGACGCTCGTGTCGGGAACGGACGGCGTTGGGACGAAGCTGAAGCTGGCGTTTCTGATGGACCGGCATGATACGGTTGGCATCGACTGCGTCGCGATGTGCGTAAATGACATTGCCTGCGCAGGCGGCGAACCGCTGTTTTTCCTCGACTACATTGCCTGTGGGAAAAATATTCCGGAGAAGATCGCGCAGATCGTCAAGGGCGTGTCCGAGGGCTGTGTCCAGGCGGGCGCGTCGCTGATCGGCGGCGAGACGGCGGAGATGCCGGGCTTCTATCCGGAGGACGAGTACGACCTCGCGGGCTTCGCGGTCGGCGTCTGCGACGAGAAGGACCTGATCACCGGCGAGGAGCTTAAGGAGGGAGATATCCTCCTGGGACTCGCGTCCTCGGGCGTCCACTCGAACGGCTTCTCCCTCGTGAGAAAGATCTTCGAGATGACGGAGGAGAGCCTGAATACGTACTACGAGGAGCTTGGCGGAAAGCTCGGCGACGTCCTGCTCGCGCCGACGAAGATCTACGTGAAGGCCATGAAGGCGGCGAAGGAAGCCGGCGTCAGGGTCCACGCGTGCAGCCACATCACCGGCGGCGGCTTCTACGAGAACGTGCCGCGCATGCTGAAGGACGGGATCCGCGCCGTGATCCGCAAGGATTCCTACGAGGTCCCGCCGATCTTCCGCCTCATGGCGAAGAAGGGCGAGGTCGAGGAGCACGTCATGTACAACACCTACAACATGGGCATCGGCATGGTCGTCGCGGTCGCCCCTGAGGACAAGGAGAAGGCCATGGCCGCCTTTCGTTCCGCGGGAGAGACCTGCTATGAGATCGGCTGCTGCGCCGCGGGAGAAAAGGGAGTCGAATTATGCTGAGAACCGGTGTCCTTGTCAGCGGAGGGGGAACGAACCTCCAGGCGATCATCGATGCCGTGAAGGCCGGGAAGATCAGGAACGCGGAGATCGCCTACGTCCTTTCAAACAATGCCGACGCGTACGCGCTGACCCGGGCGAAGAACGCCGGGATCGAGGCGGAGTGCCTGTCCCCGAAGATGTTCGCGTCCCGCGCGGAGTTCAATACCGCCCTGACGGAAAAGCTTATTGAGAAGAAGCTGGACCTGATCGTCCTTGCCGGGTTCCTCGTGCAGATCCCGGAGGAGATGATCCGCGCGTTCCGCGGCCGCATCATCAACATCCACCCGTCCCTGATCCCGAGCTTCTGCGGGAAGGGCTACTACGGGCTGAAGGTCCACGAGAAGGCGCTCGCGCGCGGCGTGAAGGTGACCGGCGCGACGGTGCATTTCGTGGATGAGGACCTGGATACCGGCCCCATCATCCTGCAGAAGGCGGTCGAGGTGCAGCCCGGCGATACGCCGGAGGTCCTGCAGCGCCGCGTCATGGAGCAGGCGGAGTGGGTCCTTCTCCCGCGGGCCATCGACATGATCGCAAACGGGGAGATCGTTTACGGAGAGAAAGGAGAGACAGAATGAAGATCCTTGTAGTCGGCGGCGGAGGCCGCGAGCATACGATCTGCTGGAAGCTCGCGCAGAGCCCGAAGGCGGACAAGATCTACTGCGCCCCGGGCAACGCCGGGATCTCCGAGGTCGCGGAGTGCGTCCCGATCGGCGTGATGGAGTTTGAAAAGCTGGCGGATTTCGCCGAGGAGAACGGCATCGGCCTCACGGTCGTCGGAATGGACGACCCGCTGATCGGCGGGATCGTCGACGTCTTCGAGGCACGCGGGCTCAGGGTGTTCGGCCCGAGGAAGAACGCGGCCGTCATCGAGGGCTCCAAGGCGTTCTCGAAGGAGCTCATGAAAAAGTACGGGATCCCGACCGCGCAGTACGAGACCTTCACCGACGTCGGAAAGGCGCGTGAATATCTTGAGACCTGCAGGATCCCTGTCGTCCTGAAGGCGGACGGCCCGGCGCTCGGGAAGGGCGTCCTGATCTGCATGACCCGCGAGGAGGCGTTCGCGGGGATCAATGAGCTGATGGTGGACCGGAAGTTCGGCGCCTCCGGAGACAAGGTCGTGGTCGAGGAATTCATGACCGGGCGCGAGGTCAGCATGCTGACCTTCGTGGACGGGAAGACGGTCCGCACCATGGCGAGCGCGCAGGACCATAAGCGCGCGAAGGACGGCGACCAGGGCCTGAACACCGGCGGCATGGGGAACTTCTCCCCGAGCCCGTTCTACACGGAGGAGGTGGATGCCTTCTGCCGCGCGAATATTTACCAGAAGACCGTGGACGCCATGGCGGCGGAGGGAAGGCCCTTCAAGGGCGTGATCTTCTTCGGCCTCATGCTGACGCCCGACGGCCCGAAGGTCCTTGAGTACAACGCCCGCTTCGGCGACCCGGAGACGCAGGTCGTGCTCCCGCGCATGAAGAACGACCTGGTCGATGTCTTTGAAGCCTGCATCGACGGGACCCT
>CACXDR010000265.1 GCA_902766415.1 uncultured Lachnospiraceae bacterium | reverse complement strand
GTCTCCTGAAGAAGGAGCTGCCGGTCCTTCGGGATGGAGACAAGGCGCTCCTCCCCTTTTCCGATCGACCAGTTCCTGTCTGCCAGGACGATCACGTTCATGCTTCCTCCGTCCGTTTCTGGGCGTTCCAGAGATTGCTCCGCTTCAGCTCCTGGTAGCGCGCGAACGCCTTCTCCAGGATCATTTTTTCATTTGCGAACTTGAGGAGGTGATACGCCTCGTGGTACTTGTAGTACCCCGAATCCATGAAAAACTCCTCTCTCTGCGGTTTTGAGTAATAGCTGTCCGAACTCATGAGATACCAGTGAACGCTCTTGTCGATTACCTCGCTCTGTGCGTTGAAGGTATACTCGCTTTTTCCCACGTACTCAAGAATGTGGGCGTTTACGCCGGTCTCTTCCTTTACCTCTCTCAGCGCCGTATCCTCATGGGTCTCCCCCTCCTCGACCGTACCTTTCGGCAGTACCCAGCCTTCGTAGCGGTTCCTGTAATTCTTGTAAAGAAGGAGGATCTTCCCGTGAAATATCACCACACCGCCGCAGCTCGTTGCTTCTACCATTGCAATTCCTCCTGCGAAGATCCTTTAAATGCTTATGTGGTTCTCATAACATCCAAAAGTATAACCCTGACGGCACTTTTGAACAATAGCCGAAAATGACACTCTACTGCACGATTTCTGCACAATTATTCAACGCCGCGCTTCATATGCCCGCGGGTGAAGCGGTCGTAGGCCTCCTCCGGATGTCCGCCGCGGAGGAACGCCTCCCCCGTACAGCGGATCGCGCGGAGCGACGCCTCCCGGTCCTCATCCGTAAGCAGGACCCTGTATCCCGCGGGGTGAAGCCTTCTGATCCCGTCTGCCATGCCGCAGAGGCTCAGGGGTGCCGCGTTGAGGATCGTGTTCGTGCAGTACGCACAATGGTTCTTCACCGGCATCTCCTCGCCCCGCCTGTCGGACAGGGTGAGCACGGCCGAAGTGCGGTCGCACCCGATTGTATTTTTTTTCAGACACTGGGCGGAGACCATCATGGGAAGCCTCCCTGCCGCCACGAGCTCGCGCCCCCCCGCGCCGAGCGCCTTGAGCTCCTTAAGGTTCAGCTCGACCGGGAGCGTGAGGCGTGAGGCGCCGAAGCCCTCGAGCATTCCGGCGGCCTTCCGGTTCATGCCGTACACCTGGAAATCGAAGAAGAGCGGCGGGCAAGGCCTGCCCGCTTCCGCGAACCGCCTCCGCAGGTATCCCGGCTCCTCGAGGGAGCGGATGACGAACGCGTCGAAGCCCGTCTCTGTCAGCGCGCTCCCCGCAGCGTCAAAGTACCGCTCCGCCTCCGCGCGGAAGATCTGAGGCATGCATAAATAAACCTTCCTGCCCGCGCCGCGGATCCTGTCCGCAAGCGCTTTCCACCGTTCCGGTTCCGCCATGTCCGCGGTGAAGGAGATCTCCGTCACGTACTCCGAGGAGACCGCCGCGTCAAGCTGCTCCTCCGTCTCCACCGTGACGTGGAGCCATGGGGCGTTGCTGCCGGAGCCTTCCGCGGCTGATGCCGCCGTCCTGCCGGACAGTTCTCCGCCGCTCTCGGGGACTGCTGCATGCGCCCCGCCGGGCAGTTCCCCGCTTGTCTCCCGGACCGACGCTTTCCGCGCACTGATGTTTCCGGCGCGCTCAAGAAGCTCCGCCTCAAGCGCCGCAAGCGCGTCGCGCCGGAGGGCGTTCAGGGCGCTCACCGGGAGAAAGAGTCCCGGGTCCAGCTCCACGTCAAGCGACGCGAACCGGAACCCCGTGCCGCCGGTTTTCATAAGGCGCGCGCGGACATCGTCCTCTGCCGCGCCTGCGTTCCTCGCCTGCTCCGGGACCGCGCCGGAGGCTTCCGTGTGCACAGTCCCCTCCGGAGTATCCGCGGAAACGAGGAGCCGCATGGGAGTCCCGTTTTTTATGACCGCCTGCCCGTTTACGGAAAGCGTCCGCTCCGCGTTCACGTAGCGACGGTCCAGCATTTCGGAGAGCTCCCGGTTCTCCTCCCGGAACTCCGGCTTTTCCGCCATCGCGATCATGTTCCTGCCGTTGTGCCGGAAATAATAGCCGTCAGTCTGGCCGCCGCGGTCGAAAAGGTCGAGAAGCAGCTTCCGGTCGGCAGCATCCACCCGGTACCCTTCCCTTCCTTCGCTCCTGAGGAGGTCCAGGTATTTCCGGTACACGTGCACGACCCCTGCCGTGTAGCGGGGGCTCTTCATCCGCCCCTCGATCTTAAAGCTGGTGATCCCCGCCCCGACAAGCTCAGGGAGGATGTCAAGCCCGCAGAGGTCCCTGCAGCTTAAGAGCGTCACGTCATTCTTCCGGTTCAGCTTCCGCGCGCCGTCCGACAGCGTGTACGGAAGGCGGCAGGGCTGGGCGCACCGCCCGCGGTTCCCGCTCCTCCCGCCGATGAGGCTCGACATAAGGCACTGCCCCGAATAGGAATAGCAGAGCGCGCCGTGCACGAAGGTCTCGACCTCCATGCCGGTCTCCCGGATGATCCTCCGGACCTCCTCGAGGGACAGCTCACGCGCCGGCACCACGCGGACAGCGCC
>CACXDR010000264.1 GCA_902766415.1 uncultured Lachnospiraceae bacterium | reverse complement strand
CGTGATGTCCTTGCGGATGCCCGCCTTGTCCCCGTAGTACTTGATGATCTTCCAGAAGCCCTGACGGCTCATGGCCTTCCCGCTGATGTTCACGAAAAGAAGGTCCGTGCTGTTGCCCTTCAGGAGCCTGTCCCGCGCGTCCGAAAGATAAACGCGTAGCGCCTCCTGCGCCTCCCTGCCGAAGGGGATCGCGCGCTCGCGCTCGCCGTCGCGGCAGTTCACAAAGCCGATCGTGAAGTTCAGGTCGCTGACCTTTAATTCGATGATCTCGGAGACGCGCAGGCCGGTCGCGCAGAGAAGCTCCAGCATGGCGCGGTCGCGCATCTTCTTCAGCGTGCGTCCCTTTGTCTGCTCCAGGAACGCCTCGACCTCGTCGCCGTTCAGGACGGTCGGCGCCTTTTTCTCGACCTTCGGTGCCTTCAGCCCCTCCGCCGGGTTCTCCCTGAGCATCCCCTGCTTCGTCTCGTAGGTGAAGAACGCCTTCATGGACGCGACGACACGGGAGATGGTCGTGGTCGCCTTTCCGCTCCGCTCGAGCCAGAGGATGTATGAGTTCAGCAGTGTCGCGGTGACCTTATCCGGCCCCGTGATCCCGAAGCCGTTGAGCCATTCAGTCATCTGGCGCAGGTCCCGCTCATAGGACACAAGTGTATTCTGTGCCATGCGGCGTTCATTTTTCAGATATTCCGCAAAGCGTAACAGCTCTTCTTCCATTCTCTTTTCCCCCTGTGCAGTGCGTGTCTTTTCGTAAAGACCGCATTGCATAGACCATTATAAAGAGAATATTATGTAAAATCAAACGGATTTTGGACCCGTTTTTCCGCTGTTTTTGGGCATTTTTAATGATTCATGCAAGATATTGACCTCCCCGCCGGGGCATGCGGATATCTTGCGTTTTCCCCTCCGAAAATTTTTTTCGGCTTCGGCCATGGGGACTGTCCCCGTGGCCCGACATCTGTCTTTTAATCAACACCGTGTTGAGCCATGGGGACAGTCCCCATGGCCGATTTCGCGGCATACGCGCAGATCGCGGCAACGGTCTTCGCGTCCCGGAGCGTTCCGGCATAGATAAGCGCAAGAAGATCCTCAAGCTTCCACGGCTCCACGTTGATGACCTCGTCCGCGTCAAGGTGCTGTCTGCTCTTCGTCATCCCGCGCGCCACGAACACGTCGATCTCCTCGTCGCAGAACGCCACGGTCGTGTTGATGCGCATCAGGAACTCCAGGTCCTCCGGCTTCTCCACGCGCCACCCGGTCTCCTCCTCGAGCTCCCGGAAGGCGCAGATCACGCGGGGCTCATCCGGCGCGTCGACCTTGCCCGCGGGAAGCTCGAGCGTCCACCGGTTCAGCGCGTTCCGGTACTGCCGCACCATGAGGAGGCGCCCGTCGTCCATCACGGGCAGCACCGCCGCCGCCCCGTCATGGTGGATGAAGTCCCAGACCGCGTCGTTCCCGTTCGACGTCACATAATCCCTGTATACCTTAAGAATGGTGCCCGTGTAGGCGAGCTCCCGCCGGTTCAGGATGACCGGCTTCTGCTTTTCAAACTCACGTATCTCCATACTCTTCCCCCTTTACTTTCCGCCGCACTTTCTGTAAACAGCCGCGCAGCCCTCGAGCACCGCGTTCCGGAAGCCCTCCTTCTCAAGCGCCGCGACGCCCTCGATCGTGGTCCCGCCCGGCGAGCACACGCGGTCCTTCAGGACAGCCGGATGCTCCCCGCCCTCGAGGACCATCTTCGCGCTTCCGTAGACCGTCTGCGCCGCCATCTCGAGCGCGTCCGCCTTCGTAAGGCCGCAGCGCACGCCGGCATCAGCCAGCGCGTCGATAAACAGATAGACGAACGCGGGCGATGATCCGCTGACCGTGGTCACCGCGTCCATCAGCCGCTCCGGGACCTTCTTCATCCTGCCGAACGATCCGAACAGGCTGCTGACCGTGCGGATCTCCTCCTCGTTAAACTCCTTCTCGTCGTAGGCGATCCCGGTCATGCCCTCACGCACCAGCGCCGGCGTATTCGGCATGGCGCGGACGATGCGGCCGTTCCCGCCGAGCTTTTCCGAAAGGCTGGCGATGCTGATGCCGGGCGCCAGCGAAATGATGATCTTCGGTGCCGCTGCCGCGCCGCAGATCTCCCCGAGGACCTCGGGATAGACGACCGGCTTCACCGCGAGGACGATGATGTCCGAGGTCTCAGCGACCTTCCGGTTCGAGGGCTCAAAGGACACGCCGGTCTTTTCCGCGACCTCCTGCCCGTGCGCCGCGCGCCTGCAGCTGAATACCATATCATCCCTGTGGCCCGCCGCGATCAGCGCGCTCATGATCGCGAAGCCCATGTTCCCCATGCCGATAAAACCGATCCTGGCCATTTTTCTTCCTCCGGTGCTTTTTTAAGACTGGTGCCTGTTTCTTTTCTGATGCCTGTTTCTTTTCTGGTGCCTGTTTCTCCGGAAATGATTATACCACGGCTGAAAGACAAAAGGGACGGTCCCCGGAACCGCCGCGGATCATTTTACTGACCCTGCCGGCGGCATCGCGGGACCGTCCCTGAATAATCATGGTCTTACTGTGCGGACGACACGCCCGCGACTGCCCAGTCATAGCTTTCCAGCGCCTGGAACAGCGTATTCTCCGCCGTGCTGAGCGTGGTCCTCGCCGACTGGTACTGCGTAAGGGCGCCAAGATACCCGGCCGTACTGAGCATGCCCAGCTGGTACTGCAGGTCTGCCGCGTTCTTCGTCATTTCCGCCGCCTGCATGCCGGTCCGCGCCGCGTCAAGCGCCGCCTTGTCCGCGAGGATCTCCTGGTACTGCGCCCGGAGATTCGCGAGCAGGTTCTGCGTCATCAGCTCCTCTGAGTCTCCGCGCACGTTTAAGGACGCGGTGGAATTGCTGTGGGCAGCGTGCCGGAAGCTCAGGATGTCCGCGTTGTTGCCGGCTGCCTTCCGGATATCCGTGTCCGGGTCCATCCCCTCGATCCTGGAAATATCCGGAGCCGGGATGTCGCCGATCACCGGAGACGCGCTCTCGCCCCATCCGCAGAGCATGATCAGGTTCTTTCTCAGCTGCTCCGCCGTGACGTCCAGCGTGGAAAGCTGCGCCTGCATGTTGAGCACCTCGGCATAGGCTGCCTGAACATCGGCCGCTGTCGCCTGCCCCACGCCCTGCCTGGCCTGCGCGTCGGCGTAGAGCTTCGTGTACATGCCGAGGGAGTCCGAGACGATGGCGCGCTGCTCCATGAGGGAGGAATAGCCGATCATGAGCTGCTTCACCGCAACGGTGACCTGGCGCTCCGCCGCGCGGAGAGGCTGGTTCGACTGTGTGACGGGCCGCTCCATCCGGTCAAGGCTCTTGTGGAACGCGTCAGCGGACTTGTCGAGGATGACCTCCTGCATGTAGTAGTTCCCGTAGGAGGCGTAGTCTCCGTCCTGCTTCGCGTTCTCCTTCAGCTGCTTCATGTCGCGGCGCCGCGCGCGGAGATTGTCCTCGATCGTGTTCATCAGCCGGATATTGTCATTCAGGTTGGACCAGGCAGAGGTGATCGCGGGATTGAAATTATGGACCAGGTCCTGTACCTCGTCGTAGTCAAGACGATCGTCCATGAGCTGCGCCCAGCGCTCCTCCGTATAGCCGTTCAGCTCCGCCGCGGTCTTGCCGACATCGGCCGGCTCCTGCGGGGAGGTGATGACCGCGAAGGCCGTGCCGGCCGACAGCACCGACGTCCCCGCCGTGACCGCCGCCGCAAGCGCGAACGCCGCGAGCCTCCGCGCCCCTGCCGAAAAACTTCTCTTCATGTCCTGCTCCTTCGTGTCATCCCCCGGGGAAGCCCCGGGCTGACAGTATGTCGCTTAATCAACACATTTGCTTTGATTTGTTTAGCCATGGGGACAGTCCCCATGGTCGAAACCGGG
>CACXDR010000263.1 GCA_902766415.1 uncultured Lachnospiraceae bacterium | reverse complement strand
TTCAGGCGTCTCGATCGGGCACATCCTGCCGTAGTGCGTGTAATGGACGTCGCGGACCTCGAATCCTGCACGGTCCCTGGAAAGTCCGCCCGGGCCGAGTGCCGAGAGACGCCTCTTGTGCGTCAGCTCGGACAGCGGGTTGTTCTGGTCCATGAACTGGGACAGCTGCGAGGAGCCGAAGAACTCCTTCACCGCGGCCGTGACCGGCTTGATGTTGATCAGGGACTGCGGCGTGATCTCGCTCATGTCCTGCGTGGTCATGCGCTCGCGGACCACGCGCTCCATCCTGGAGAGGCCGATGCGGTACTGGTTCTGCAGAAGCTCTCCAACCGCCCTGATGCGGCGGTTGCCCAGGTGGTCGATGTCATCGTTCGAGCCGATGCCCTCTTCGATGTGCATGTTGTAGTTGACGGAGGCGAAGATATCCTCCCTCGTGATGTGCTTCGGGATCAGCTCGTCCACGTGCTTCCGGATGGACTCCTTCAGCTCGTCCTCGTTCTCCGCCGCGTCCATGAGGTCCTTCAGCACGGGGTAGAAGACCGGCTCGGTGATGCCGTACTCGGTCGGGTCCTCCATGTCCACGAAGTTCCGGATGTCGACCATGAGGTTCGAAAGGACCTTGACCTTCCGGCCTGCGCCCTGGACCCAGACGTACGGGACGCCGGCGTCCTGGATCTGCGTCGCGAGTTCGCGGCGCACCTCGGTGCCTGCGGCTGCGAGGATCTCGCCGGTCTCCATGTCCACGACGTCCTCCGCGAGGACGTGGCCCACGATCCTGTTGCGGAAATGAAGCTTCTTATTGAATTTGTAGCGTCCCACCTTCGCGAGGTCGTACCTTCTCGCGTCGAAGAACATCGAGTGGAGCAGTCCCTCCGCCGACTCGACGGAAAGCGGCTCGCCCGGACGGATCTTCCGGTACAGCTCAAGAAGGCCGTCCGCGTAATTGTCGGAGGAATCCTTCGCGAAGCTCGCGAGCAGCTTCGGCTCCTCGCCGAACATCTCGGTGATCTCCGCGTTGGTGCCAAGGCCGAGCGCGCGGAGAAGCACGCTTACCGGGACCTTCCTCGTGCGGTCCACACGGACGTTGAAAACATCGTTCGAATCCGTCTCGTACTCGAGCCATGCGCCCCTGTTCGGGATGACCTGGCAGAAGAAGCACTCCTTGCCGAGCTTGTCATGCTCGATGGTATAGTAGATACCGGGGGAACGGACAAGTTGGCTGACGATAACGCGCTCGGCGCCGTTGATCACAAAAGACCCGGTGTCCGTCATGAGCGGAAGATCGCCCATAAAGATCTCGTGCTCCTTGTGCTCGTCCTTGTCCTTATTGTACAGCCTGACCTTGACCTTCATCGGCGCCGCGTAGGTCGCGTCGCGCTCCTTGCACTCGGCAATGGAGTACTTTACGTCGTCCCTGCACAGCTGGAAATCGACGAAGTCCAGGCTCAGATGGCCGGCGAAGTCCTCGATCGGGAAAATGTCGTGGAACACTTCCTTCAGCCCTTCACTGAGGAACCATTCATAGGAATCCTTCTGGATCTCTATGAGGTTCGGCATCTCCAGAACTTCCTTCTGCTTCGAGAAGCTCATACGGATGCCCTTACCGGCTTTGATCGGGCGCATTTTGCTTTTTTCCATGTACGTTATCACCCCTATTTAGATTCGTGAACAACGGTTACCTGTTTCGTTCGGCACGATTGCGCGGCAGGCTTTGTCGCTTTTGACTAAAAAACCTGCCGAAAGGGCATAGTTCACCCAATGGGACACCACGCCACAATAGTGCAAACTCCATAATATCATCGTGATGTCAAGGTGTCAAGCAAATAAACTTGCTTTTTGTTTCGCTTTCTGATATAATCTTTGAGCGTCATTTTATAAAAACTTTATTTACGGAGGTTCCACCGGATGAGTACTCTCACGAAAGTTCTGCTCGTCATCCTGGTCCTGCTGATCGCCGCCCTGGCCTTCCTTTACTTCTACGGCCGGCGTCTCCAGGAGCAGCAGGCATCGCAGCAGCAGGCGCTCGACGCCATGAAGCAGACGGTTTCCATGCTGATCATAGACAAAAAGAAGATGCGCCTTAAGGATTCGGGCCTCCCGCAGATGGTCATCGACCAGGCGAAGTGGTACATGAAGCGGATGAAGGTCCCGGTCGTCAAGGCAAAGGTCGGCACGAAGATCATGACCCTCATGGCTGACCAGAGCGTGTTCGACATCCTCCCGCTGAAGACCGAGTGCAAGGTCGTCGTCAGCGGCATCTACATCACCGAGATCAAGAGCGCGCGCGGCGGCATCCCGAAGCCGGAAAAGAAGAAGTCCATCTGGGACCGCATCCGCGGTAAGTGACCAGCCGCAGGGCTTCCATAAAAAGCCCCAGGGCTTCCATAAAAAAGCCGCAGGGCTTCCATACACGAAAAGATCCGCCCCGGAAAACCAGGCATTGGTTTTCCGGGGCGGTTTTCTGTCTCGGTAAGTACGCGCAGGAAGCGCTGCCGCCGCACGGGCGGGACCGGGCACGGCGCCCGGCTGGTCAGCAGGGCTTTCCCCGCGAGGAGATCAGGACCTTCATCCGGCAGTCCGACAGGTGCTCGTCCCCGATGTCCATGGAGTAGTCGACTACGACCATGATCTGGTCGCGCGACTCGCGGATCTCGATGTCGTTCGTCATGATCCCGATCATGAGGTCCCCGAACGGGGTGCTGTAGCAGCTCACCGTCCGCTCCGTCGAATTCAGGAAATCCATCCGTACGTTCGCGAGGCCGTGCTTTTCGATCTGCATGCAGCCGCCGCCGATCGTGATCACGTTCTCGGTCGACGCGTCAAGCTCCTCCACAGGCTCTTCGTAGCGCACGGTATGCATGCCGTCCCTCAGGCTGTAGCTCCCGGGGATGACCAGCTCAACATTTTCATTTTCCGCTCCCATCCGGCGGTTCCCGCTGATGGTCACGAGGACATTTTCCGTCATCAGTACTCCTCGATATCGATCTTTTCCGTATGCTTCACTTCGTTCGGAAGGATGGAGCTCGCGAAATCCGAGAAGCTCTCCGCCAGGTCGCTGACGCAGAACCTGTATTTCCTGTCCGGTCCCTTCCCGTCGCCGGGATTCAGGAGTCCCTCTTTCCCGAGGATCTCCCTCAGCTCGACCGCCGTCTCGTAGGCGGGATTCACCAGCGTCACCTCGTCCCCCATGATCCTCTGGATCGTGGAGACAAGGAGCGGATAGTGCGTGCAGCCGAGCACCAGCGT